>JBBSBD010000429.1:0-4388 GCA_038251675.1 Chitinophagales bacterium
ACTAAGGTTTTTGATTTTAATAACATACAAGTAATCTCCTTTATTCTGTCGAAAAGTACATGATAATTAAACCTGTTTCTATTCCCATTTTACCTGATCTTTATTCATCTTCTTCAAATTCCTTATGTTCTTCTGGTTTATAACTTGCCTGCAATTTTGCAAGTTTTTTCTTACCATAAGAAATTCTTGTGATCAGCACAAATAAAACCGGCACCACAAAAATAGCCAGCGAAGTTGCGGCAATCATCCCACCAAAAACCGTCCAGCCAATGGTTTTGCGTGACTCTGCTGCAGCGCCTGTAGCAAAGGCGAGGGGCAACACGCCCAAAATAAAGGCAAGCGACGTCATAAGGATGGGACGTAAACGCAATCTTACTGCTGCAATGGTTGCTTTTAATAATTCCATGCCACTATCCACTCTTTCTTTTGCAAATTCTACAATCAATATGGCATTTTTTGCGGCGAGCCCTATTAAAGTGATCAATCCGATTTGAGCATAAATATTGTCTGTGAGGTCGGGTAAAAGAGTTAGCGCAATAATAGAGCCCAGCGCACCGATGGGCACCGCGAACAAAACTGAAAACGGCACCGACCAGCTTTCATACAATGCAGCAAGGAAAAGAAATACAAATACAAGTGAGATGGCAAATATGGTGACCGTTTTATTTCCCGCCTTTATTTCTTCAACGCTCATACCGGAAAATTCGTAACCATAGCCAGCAGGCAAATATTTCGCGGCAGTTTCCTGCAATGCTTTGATCGCCTGTCCGCTGCTGTAGCCTGGTTTAGAAGTACCGTTTATTTCAATGGAACGGTAAACATTGTAATGAGATATGAGTGTCGGGCTTTCAATTAATTTGGTGGTAATTAGGGATCCCAGGGGAATCATGTTTCCCATGCTGTTGCGTACATAATACTTTTTAAGGTCATCGAGTGAAGAACGATACGAACTGTCGGCTTGGGTAACTACTTTAAAATTTCTTCCATACAGGTTAAAATCATTTACATATCCGCTTCCCAAATAGGTTGACAGCGTTTGATATACATCTGCAACTGACACGCCTAATTGTTTCGCTTTATCGCGGTCCACATTTACCTGGTAGCTAGGGGTATTGGCTGTAAAAAAAGTGTATGCCGATCCGATCTCCGGGCGGTTGTTTACCTCTGCTAAAAAATTTTTTGCTACCTGCGAAAACTGGTTTATGTCGTCTGTACTGGTGGTTTGCTGCAGCTCAAAAGTAAAGCCTGCTGTGCGTCCCAGCCCTGGTACTGCCGGGGGAGAGATAGCTAACACCCGCGCCTCTTTTATATCAGCGGTCTTTTTAATTATCGCATCTATTACGCTTTGTGCGTTATGTTCTTTCCCTTTGCGTTCATCCCACGGTTTCATGTGAACAAACATGGTACCTACATTGGATTTATTTGAAAAACTGATAATGTTCAATCCTGCCAAACCACCCACACCTTCTACTTCGGGAATTGTCTGTACACGTGACATTAATAGCTTTAGCATCTCAATACTCTTGGTAGTGGAAGTCGCCTCAGGCATTTCGTAGGTAACATAAAGCCGTCCTTCATCTTCGGGCGGAATAAAACCGGTTGGCTTAGCCTTAAAAAGAAAAAACAATCCAACAAATAAAACAATAAGCAGGATCAATACATAAGGTGTTTTGCGTATCCATAGTGCAACGCCACGTGTGTAAGATGCGGTAAATTTTCTTAAACCGTTATTGAATGCAATAAAGAACTTTTCCAATACATTTTTTTTATCATCTGCACCTTTGGAATGTTTTAGCATTAATGAACACAATGCAGGAGTAAGAGATAAAGCAACAAATGCAGATATAATTACCGACACTGCAATGGTAATAGCAAATTGCTGGTACAATCTTCCGACAATGCCGGGTATAAAACCTACAGGAACAAATACCGCCGCCAGGATTAAAGCAATGGCAATTACCGGCCCGGAGATATCTTTCATTGCTTTACGCGTAGCATCTTTAGGGGATAAATTATTATGATCTATATTGTGCTGAACGGCCTCTACTACTATAATAGCATCGTCCACCACGATACCAATTGCCAACACAAAAGCAAATAAGGTAAGCGTGTTAATTGTAAATCCAAAAGGTATAAAAAATATGAAGGTGCCAATAAGAGAAACGGGTATGGCAAGAACAGGAATCAACGTTGCCCGCCAGTTTTGAAGAAAAAGAAACACCACTAATATCACGAGGCCCAATGCTTCAAGAAGTGTAAAGATTACTTCTCTTATTGATGTTTTTACAACTGAAACGGTTTCAAGCGGAACAAGATAATCGAAGTCATTAGGAAAGGTTTTTTTAAGATCGGATAGCGCTTTTGTAATTCCTGAATATGTCTCCAACGCGTTAGCTTCTGGTGCCTGGTACACCAATAAAAATGTGGCAGGTTGCCCATCTACGAAGGCATTGAATGAATAGCTGAACTGTCCTAATTCCACCCTCGCGATATCTTTCAGATAAACAATATTTCCCGTACCAGGATTGGAGCGTACAATAATATTTTTAAATTGATCAACGGTATTGATGCGGCTGTTAGTAAGCACGCTGTATTCAAAAGCCTGCACATTGGGCTGCGGATTGCCGCCAATAGTGCCGGCGGCGATTTGCAAATTTTGTTCATTGATGGCTGCTGACACATCGGCCGGAGCGATGTTCAGCGCAGCAAGCTTTCCCGGATCCAGCCATACACGCATTCCAAAATCATTTCCCAGAGACGTAATATCGCCTACGCCCTTTACACGCTTCAATGCATCCTGCACATAAATATTTACATAATTCCCTACAAATTTTGGATCATGTGTTCCCTTCGGCGAATAAAAGGCAAGCGCTACCATAATACTCGGGTTACGCTTTCTAACAGTTACGCCCAGACGCTTTACAATATCCGGCAAGGTTGGTACGGCAACGCTTACCCTGTTTTGTACATCCAACGCAGCAATGTCAATGTCGGTGCCTACTTCGAAAGTTACGCTTATAGAGCTTTGGCCGCTTGAAGAACTGTTACCGGTAATGTAAGTCATGCCCGGCGATCCGTTGATCTGTGTCTCTATCGGCGTAGTGGTTGTTTGCTCCACTGTCTGCGCATCAGCGCCAATAAAATTCGCATTAACTGAAACAGTTGGCGGTGAAATGTCCGGGTACTGGGCAATCGGCAAATTTTGCAGCGAAATAATACCTACCAGCACAATCACAACTGAGATGACAATAGCAGTAACCGGGCGTCGTATAAATGTTTCAGCAATCATCTCTTTACTTGAAAATTAAAAATTGAAATATGATACATCCGATAAATAGTTATTGTTTAGTAGTATCCGCCGTGGCTGTTATCACTGACCCTTCATGTAAATCTTGAACTCCTTCCACTGCTATTTTTTGCCCGTCCTTCAAGCCCTGCTTCACGATAATATTTTCACCTATCTGTTTTCCTAACACCACTTTTTGCTGAGTAACTTTCGAGCTGTCAGTCACTACATACACAAAGAATTCTCCGAGCTGCTCTGTTACTGCTTTATAAGGAATAATCGTTGCCTGTTCCGATGCGTTGTTTTTCACTCTTACAGTTGTATTCATACCGGGCTTCAACATGCCCTTATCATTTGGAAAAACAAGACGTACTTTAATGGTCCCTGTCTGTGGGTCAACAGCACGATCTATAAGACTTATCTTTCCCGGGTACGGATACACGTCATCACCGAAGGCAATAGTGAATACCGAATCAGTAGATTTATTTCCATTTTGATCCATCTGTACAAACCTGTAAATTTCTTTCTGATCAATCGTAAAGTCTACTGCAATCGGGTTATCGGTTGAAACCGTATTCAAAACTGTTTGCCCGGCAACCACAGCGGTTCCTTTTTTTACCTGCGATATTCCTATTGTACCTGTCAACGGCGATTCAATACTTGCAAAATTTACATTGGATCTTACGCCGGCAACATTCGCTTTCGCGGCAGCTACTTGTTTTTGTGCAACCTGCAACGCGGCATCAGCATAATCCACCTGCTGCTTCGCTATAGCATCGTGCTTATCCAGTTCGTGGTAGCGATCTGCATCTTTTTGTGCCTTTAATAAGTTTGCTTCCTGTAGCTGGAAGTTGGCTTCAGCCTGTTGATAATTTGCCCGATAGACTTCAGCATCTAATGAATAAAGCCTTTGCCCCTTCTTCACCTTCTGTCCATCTTTAAAAAATATACCGGTAACATACCCGCTTACCTGCGAGGTAATGGTTATTTCGTTAAGTGCTGCAACCGACCCTGGGTATTCATCATTATAAGAAGCCATGGTTGTTTTAACCGCTGCAACTGTTACAGGCGTAGCAGGAGGAGGCCCTTGTTGCTCTGCATC
>JBBSBD010000430.1:0-4371 GCA_038251675.1 Chitinophagales bacterium
GTGGGGACAAAATTTTGCGTTCATAACCGGGTACGATCGCTCTGACTTCGGAGAAATACTTCAGAAAAACTTAACCGGAACAAAATTTGAATTCCGAGCCGATCCGTATCCAGAACAAAACTTGTTTTATAGATCTGATAATGCAACGTTGGCTCGACTGGGTGTTCCTGCTCACACGATCTCAACCGATGAAATTGATATTGATAAATTTTATCATACCGTTGACGATGAATTCGAGACGCTTAACATGGAGAATCTTACAGCGACTATCCGGGCTATCGCACTTAGTGCTAAGTCAATAGTGGCGGGAGTTGATACACCAAAGCGGATTGATAAGACAACGGTGAGGTAAATAATTATAAGCCAGCTATGTTGCAATTAAATTCTAAAAGCGCATTCTTGAAGGAACTTTGCGAGGGAAAAGTGTTGTAATTGTATAAACCAAAATACCAAGAGTCTCCAACTCTAAACTTAATAGGATCTCCCCCTTGCCAGACTGCATCATCAAGATTTTCCTCTAACAAAGTCCATTTATTTAATGTCACATTATACTCATGTAGCTTATTAGTCAATAGATAACCTTTGTTATTGTATTCAAACGTAATAGGAGCAGGTCTATTAATAAATAGGAAACCCATATTTAGCCATTGATCATTTTGCTTATCATAACGGCTATAGAAGTAATTGTCATTGTCTCCGCCTCTATAAGCAGTTGTTAGAATTTCCCCTACCTGCATTGTGAAATAATCATAATAATTATTCCTTACCAATGTGGCAGGAGGTACTGCTTTCTTTGTCCACAAATCAGTGTCAGGATCATACTTCCAAAACTCAGTATTAGAACCAAACCCCGTAACTTGAGTGGATGGTGGAATAATAATATAGGTGATGTTTGAAATACAATAAATCTCATCTCCAAGGTTAAATGCTTCCAAAGGATGAAAAAGATAATCGCTCTTTCTGGTCCATGTATCATTCAATGGATTATACTCCCATAAATCGTTTAAAGGATTACCAGAATTTGTATAGCCACCAAGCAAATATCCCTTGTTGTTGACGGAAAAAGCTGTAGCTCCATATCTCGCCTCACCAGGAAAACTTCGTACTGTTTTCCAAGTTTTATTGGCTCCATTAAACTCATAGACCTCATTACCAACAACTGTGCTTAATGCACCCCCTGTAAGGATATAAGATTTTTGGCCAATAGTGAATGAAGCAGACTTCGCACGTTGTTCTCCTGGCACTGTTGAAGACAATGTTATAGGAGTTACTATTGATTCATTACTGATTGCCTGAATTGTATCAAATTGACTGATAGTCACAGTGGCAGAATTTACACTTAGAATTGGCAATTGCGCTTGAAGACTCAATTTCGAAGCCGAAGTTACTGTCGCCAGTTTATTATCAACTGTTACATTATATGTATAAGGGTAATGAAATACTGAGGGGTAAAAATAATTACCGTTGATTGTAATTGATTGCCCTGGATATATTGGCCTCTTGGGTAGCACTCCATTTATCTCTGGATTCTTAATTGCAAATGATAGATCCGATACTTCATTAACGTAGTCAGCAAAGATTCTAAATTTTGCTTTTGTATAGGGCGCTTGCGGAATAATAACTTTAAGCTCATTTTCTTTAATATCAACAATATTTGCAAAATAAAAATCTTCTATACTCACTTGATTATCCGTAAACTTTGATCCAAAATTTTCACCTCTCAAAATAACCGTATCTCCAAAAAATCCAATATTTGGGATTATCTCTAATAAGTTAGGAGAATTTCTTTTAAACGAGTTTTTAAGTAAAGCCTGAAACGGACCTGAGTTAATACTCACATCATATTTCCCAGGGGGAACTTCTTTTGGAAGAATAAGCTTAATGCTATCCTTAAATATCTGAGACGTTTGTACAATTAAGTCACCAAAATGAACCGCATTATGCAGTGTATTAAAGTATTTACCTTTTATTATTATCGTGGCTCCCGACCCGCCACTGCTTGGAGAAACACTCAACAATTGAGTTGCTTTTAGTGTGAAAATCTGAGTTGAATTAGAAAATTTTGATGCCACTTTTAGTCTTATACTAGTCGAGGGTGATTGAATAAAATCATTTGGTACTCTTACTTTAATTAAACTGTCCTTAACAGAAACGATTTCACCAACAACTTCACCAAATTCAACCCGCACAATATTAGCGTCATTAGAAAATAGTCTACCTGTAATTGTTAAAGTATCTCCCCATGTACCTTGAGTGGGGGAAAAGTCTGTAATTACTGGAGCCAAGCTTCCAGCACCCGAAAATTTAATCCATTCACCATAGGATTTGTAAACAGAGTTCCTGATATAAGCGCGAACTTCATAACGCTTACTTTCTTCAAATCCTTGGTTAACCTCAGCTTGAAATGATCTGCTTTCAAGGGATCCTAAACTGGTAAAATCGGTTAGAACTTTACCAGATTCACGCCATTGAAATCCATGGTCAATTATGCTACCAGTTCCACTGCTAAGAACTTCGGCTTCGAAAATAGCCCCACTACTGCTTGTTAAAATTTTCTTACTCGTAATAATTCGTGGGATATCCTGCTGGAGTTTTTCCTCTTCAGCGCAACTTATGGTTACGAAAAGAAACAACATCACCCTGTATATAATTCTACTTCCCATCAAACTTGAAACTTAAAAATTTATATCCTATACTAAGTGACAAAGAATACCTTTGAAATTCAAAAGTACCCATACGATCAGCATTCAAATCAATAAAGACTTTCTTCTTGTTTTTTAACTTCTTCTCTATTCCCATTGAAATAAAAAAAGAAAGAGCACTTGACCGCGTATAATACTCATTTTCAATAACCGTAGTAGTTACTTCTCCATTTGAGATGTCATCTGTGATTGTTCGCGCTTGATTAGGAATGTACTTTTTAAAAATAAATCCAGGCATAACATATAATTTAGCATTCCTTTTAATAAACCTTTGAAACTTGAAACCCAATGGCATTTCAAAGACGAATCCCTCGTATAGAATATCATTATAAGTGGCTGATCCTCCAAACTGACTAACTGACTGATTTTGAAATAACTCTTTAAGAAATCGGTTTTGAAGATTTATAGAAAAAATAGCTTCTCGACTTCTAAATGATGGGAAAAAATCAACTCCATAACCTACCATTGGCGAATAGCTAGTGCTATAATTTATAGCTTTACCTATCTCAGCTTGAGTTGTTAGAAATGACAAATTATAACCGCCAATTGCAAATATATCGAGATGAACATCTGAGTAATTCTTTAGGTAAGCCTTATAGTCTGTAATATTGAGACTATTGTGATAAGCTATCATTAAATCAACAAACTTACTCTCGGTAAATTTCATTTCTTCAATGAGGGGTCTTAATTCGGGTTGATCATTCGTTAGATAGTAAAGGAAGTCTTTTCGATTTAAGTAATAAATCAGTCTTGACGTATCGGTTCCGATGAAGAATTTATTGTTGTTCCCAAGGAGTATATCAAGTTTTCCATCGAATACTATCTTATAAAACTCGCTTAATCCTGTTTTTCCCGATTTTCGCAAGTACTCCTTTCTTGATTCAAAAAGGGTTGAATCCTTTCCAAAGGATTTAATTTCAAATGGATGAAAATTATTCACTTCTGGGCTTTGGCTTTTTTTAAACTTACATACAGCTGTTCCATTTCTCAAACTTTTAGAATAAATGAAACCATTAATGGTATCATTTGAGTTTGTAACAACAAAACCTTCAACTTTCCTGGATTGAGCATTGACGCAAACACAATAACCTAAAACAAAAAGAAATGCGAAACATTTTCGGAGGGGCATGCAAAAATTTTAAGTGTACCAAATTATCACAAATTACAATTGGATCATCTCAACCACCTTTTTTAATTTTAGTTATAAAACCATCTCTATTCTCATCCAAAACCAAATGAATGATCTATTTTTGTGGTTCTAACAACACAGAACTAGCTCAAAATGGCCGAATACAGCAAAGAAGAGATCAGAAACATTGAAGAAAAATGGCGCAAAACCTGGGTTGAGAAAGAGGTTTATAAAGTCAGCAACGACACTAAAAAACCTAAATATTATGTTCTCGACATGTTCCCCTATCCGTCAGGGGCGGGATTGCATGTGGGGCATCCGCTTGGCTACATCGCTTCAGATATTGTTGCCCGCTACAAACGTGTCAAAGGATTTAATGTGCTTCACCCCATGGGCTTTGATGCCTTTGGTTTGCCGGCCGAACAATACGCCTTAGAGCATGGAATTCACCCCGCTGTATCTACGGCAGACAACATAAAAAATTTCAAAAGACAACTAGGAACCATTGGGTTCTCTTATGACTGGAGTCGTGAAGTGCAA
>JBBSBD010000431.1:0-4370 GCA_038251675.1 Chitinophagales bacterium
AACTGCAGTTTTTATAGCCTGCCCTATCGGTTGGTGGGCGATGAATAACTGGCTAAAAAATTATGCTTATAAAATCAATGTCAATTGGTGGATATTTCTTTTAGCAGGAGGATTAGCTATTGTAATAGCAATAATTACTGTTAGCTACCAGGCAATAAAAGCTGCGATGGCTAATCCCGTTAAGAGTTTAAGAACAGAGTGAAGAAATTGTCTGAACCATGATTAGCCTGATTTATAGATTACCTTGATTCAGGGAAGTAATCATAAAATCATTTAATTCTAAAAATCATAGTTCAAACGATGATAAAAACTATTTCAAAATCGCGTACATTCTTTTATTAATATAGCAGGCTTATCTGTAGGGTAGATGCTGTTTTCAGTAGTGCAATCTAAAAAAAGAATCATGAAACATTTTATTGCTTCAGGCATATTTATTTTATTTCTTTATTCGCCAATTTATGCTCAAACTGTTGGGGAGAGTATTCCCAAAACTATAAGTAAAAATGAAAATTATTTATTTTACCTGCATGGGGCAATAGTTACAAGCCTTGGGAACAACGCAATTCAAAAAGATTTCCCGGAGTGGGGGCCTTATGAATATCTTAATATTTTAGATTCACTTAAAAAAAGAGGTTTCAATGTAATAAGCGAAAGACGAATGCCAGGAGTTGATAATTCAATTTATGAAGAGAAAATTTATAACCAGGTTGATAGCTTATTGAAAGCCGGCGCAGTACCACGAAATATTATTATTGTTGGCGCTTCTGCCGGCTCGGAGATAGCTATCAATGTTTCCTCAAAGCTAAAAAACCTCGGAATAAAATATGTAATAATGGGTGCATGCTGGCCGGATACATACAAGGATTATTTAGGCACTGAGCTTTACGGGCATTTCCTTTCCATCATCGAAACAACAGATCCACACGGCTCTTGCCTTAAGATATTTGAAAACAGGGCTTATGTGAAAAACTATGAAGAAATCAAATTAAATACCGGGCTGAGCCATGGCTTTTTATATAAAGGATATAAATCGTGGATTGATCCAATAGTAACCTGGTTTGCAAATGCGGACGATGTGAAAAATTGATAAACAGGATTATCAACCCATATAGGACATTAAAACCCGTGGGGTTGATATTATTATAGCGAAAAGTAAATTTAAACACCCAACCCGCCTGTGGGGGAGTGGTATGCAGGTCGCTTTTGCTGAGGTAAGAGAGAACATGATATGCAATTCGGGCTTGCGAAAATAACATCTCTCTTGGCGTTTTCATTAAACACATAGTGAAAAAAAACGAAAGTGATAACTCAAAGGCATACGCACCTAAAATATCAAATTTCTCTTCTTTGTAAGTAAAAATCTTCTATTGCGTGCGATTTCCTGCGTAATTCGGGGTGTACGGTTTCATACACCTGCTGTCCATTACCGTACACCTTCCCGCATAAACTTATCTTTAAACGCTTATTGCCAGCGTAATCCGTCATTGGCATGATGGTTGAAAATTGTACTGCGTATCAGGAAAAGCCAGGTTCCGGAAATACGGCCGGGTACTCATATAGCAATGAACCGGGAATAGGTGGAACCTGGCCGCTGATGCCAAACGAAAGATCATGATCAAAAATTATTTCAAAGTAGCCCCGTTGGACTTTCATACATACAAAACTGTTTCATACTTTGTGTTTCCCCTAACGAAAAGCCTTTTATGTGACTGCATAATTGATATTCAAAAATGATTAAGAATTATTTAAAAATAACTTTCAGGAATTTAATAAGGCATAAAGCTTTTTCCGTAATAAATGTTACGGGGCTGGCGATTGGCATTGCTTCCTGCCTATTAATTTTCACGGTGGTAAACTATGAATTGAGCTATGATAAATTTCAGCCCAGTTATAAAAGAATTTATCACGTAGTTACCCAGGATAAATTTTCCGATGGCATCACTTATAACCCGGGCATATCGGCAGCCGCATTAGATGCATTGCGACTGCAAATGCCCCAGGTTTTATTTGGGTGTATCTATTCCTCTTACGGAAGCCAGGTAACGGTAGGAGAACCGGGAAGTGGATCAACAGATAAAAAATTTATTGAAGAAAGCGGCATCTTTTATACACAACCGCAATTTTTCAACGTGTTCAACTATCAATGGATTTATGGAAATGCTAATGCCTTAAACGAACCGAATACGGCAGTCTTAACAAAAAAAATGGCAGAAAAGTATTTTGGAAAATGGGAAGATGCAATAAACAAAACCATTAAACTTGATAACGCAACTACTTTAAAAGTCTCGGGTATTCTAAAGGACGTGCCTTTAAATACAGACTTTCCCCTGGGAGTGTTGATATCGTATGAAACGCTAAAAACCAGTGGCGATAAATATTATTCTGACGGGTGGAACTGGACCTCCAGCAACTTCCAGGTTTTTGCCTTGCTTCCGCAAAATGTAAAACCCACGGAAATTGATAAGCAATTATTGCAATTCAGCCACGAACATTATAAAGATGTACGTGCATCGGAGCGAACTAATTTCTTACACCCGCTCAGCCAGATACATTTTGACAGGCGTTTTGACGTTTATGGTAATCATACCACAAGTATTTCTGTTTTGTGGACGCTGTCTCTTATAGGCCTTTTCATTATTATTATGGCCTGTATCAATTTCATTAATCTTTCCACGGCGCAGGCTGTCGGCAGATCGAAGGAAATTGGAATAAGGAAAGTATTAGGCAGCAACCGTAAGCAACTCTTCGCACAGGTAATGGGTGAAACAGGTATGGTCGTTATTATTTCGGCTGTATTAGCTTTAGGCATTGCAAGCTTTTGCCTGCCTTTCATAAAACACATCGCATCCATAGAAGAAAGCCTGAACTTATGGAATCTTTCAACTTTAACTTTTACATTATTAGTTATTACCGGGGTAACTTTTTTATCAGGACTGTATCCATCACTGGTACTTTCTGGCTATAAACCTGCACTGGCGCTTAAAAATAAAATCACCTCAGCAAGTGTTGGCGGAATCTCACTAAGGCGGGGATTGGTTGTGGCGCAATTTGCTATTTCACAGGTACTGATCATAGGGACTATTATCGCTATAAGCCAAATGAGTTATGTAAACCATGCTGACCTTGGCTTTAATAAAGAAGCGGTGTTAATTTTATCGGGCAATTCTGATAGCAGTATCGTTGCAAAGCTTCCGGCATTTAAGGAAAAATTACTGCAAACTAACGGTATAGAGTCAGTGAGTTTTAGCAGTGATGCTCCTTCATCTGATAATGTTTGGTCCAGTAATTTCGCTTACGATCACCGCGGCGATGAAAAATTCCAGGTAACGATGAAATTTGCTGATCCCGATTATTTTCAAACTTATGGCTTAAAAATGCTGGCCGGCAGGGTGTATGATAAAAGCGATACCATTAAAGAAATAGTTATTAATGAAACATTGTTGAAAATGCTGGGCGAAAAAAGCGCTGAAAATGCTGTGGGCAAAGATATCCGGATAGGCAGAAACTGGAGTAAAATATCGGGAGTTGTAAAAGATTTTAAAACCAATTCCTTAAGAAAAAATATTAAGCCGCTTTTAATGGCGGAAAGGAGTGAATTTTACAGCCTGACTTCTATAAAATTAAAGTCATCAAATATCAAAAAGACAGAGGCCGCTATAAATTCAGCGTGGAGCCGGTTCTTTCCGGAATATGCTTATTCAAGTACTTTTATGGATGACAACATTGCAAAGTTTTACGAACAGGAAACGCAATTAGAATTACTGTATAAGATTTTTGCCGGCCTTGCCATCTTTATTTCCTGTTTGGGATTGTATGGATTGGTTTCTTTTATGGCTGTTCAGAAAACAAAAGAAATTGGGGTACGAAAAGTCCTGGGTGCATCAGTAGCAAATATTGTTTTTTTGTTTTCAAAAGAATTTACAATTCTTGTTGCCCTGGCGTTTGTGATTGCTGCGCCAATCGCCTACTTTATGATGCATGCGTGGCTAAGTGATTTCGCCTATCGTATTAAAATCGGTACGGGATTTTTTGCCGTTGCAATAACTAGTTCGATATTAATTGCATGGTTAACCGTTGGCTACAAATCAATAAAAGCGGCAATGGCAAACCCCGTGAAAAGTTTACGAAGTGAATGAGGAGAAGGGAGCAAGTATCGAGAATCGAGAATCAAGTATCAAGTATCAAGTATAAAAGATCATCATTAATAAAACTAAAAAATAAACATGCTTCAGCTAAAGAATATTTACAAATGGGTGAACACGGGAAGTAACCGAACGTTTCTTTTAAAAGACATTAACCTGCATATAAAGCAAGGCGAATTTCTTTCTGTAATGGGGCCATCAGGTTCTGGAAAATCCACATTACTTAAT
>JBBSBD010000432.1:0-4343 GCA_038251675.1 Chitinophagales bacterium
ATAAAACTCATCGTATTTACCGGGAGCTACATATACTCTTTGGGCGGCATCGCCACTAATGGCATCAGCGGTATTCTTAGGCTTGCAGGAATATAAGCCACTAAATAAAAAAGTAGCCAGGGCCGAATAAAGCAGGAAGGAATTCTTTCTCATAATGATCATTTGAAATATTATTACAGTTATAGTATTTATTTATTTTACCCCATCATTCTGGCGCATATATTCATATACATTTCGTGCATCATCCCCTGATAGGTTTTGATTAGGCATGCGAACCAGGCAAAGCTCCAACATGGCTTGTGCTTTTGGATCCTTTGTCAACATATCATCAGGGTTGGATGCGAAATTCATAATCCATTCTGCGGTATGCCTGCTTGTAACACCTTTCCATCCCGGTCCTACTAATTTTTCATCAGTAAGCTTGTGGCAGGCACTGCATTTAATGCTATATACTTTTTCACCCGCTTCAGCCTTGGCAACATCTAAGGAGGAGCTTATATCCACTTTTGAAAAAGGCCCCGCTCCCCGGTTGGGATCATAAGAAGGATTGTCAGTGGTTGCTTCCGGCTGAGTGGTTGCTGCAGGCTCCTCACTTTTAGAGCTTTCGCTATTTGAATTATTACAAGCAACGGCCATTAGCGTTAATACACCTAAATAGAATAATTTTTTCATAATGATTTTTTTGTGCAAATTTTAATGGGCAATATTACTTCCGCATGCGGTAGCATTTTATGCGTGCAGTCATAAGATGGAATAGCTGTTGATGAGGATAAAAGGCTATTGAGTAAAAAAACTTCCAGAGCCCTTGTCTAACCAGCGTTTCAAAAGATGCAAAAAAATTCTTATACGAAATAGCTGATAACAATCATATTCATGGCGGATAACAATCATGCACAGATCACGATTTCAGCAGAAAATAATCTCTTTATTTACACAGATAAATTAATAAAGATGATGATTGATATTGAAACCTTGCTTGGTTTAGACGCGACTTACAAAAATATAGTTGCCGGTGAAATTATTTTTGAAGAAGGTGCTGAATGCTATTATTATTATCAATTGGTTTCAGGGTCCGTACGCTGGGTTCAAATTAGCGAAGAAGGAAAAGAATTTGTACAGGACATGATTGAGCCGGGAGAATGTTTTGGAGAATTTCCTTTATTTGATGACGCCCCCTATGCTGCATCCGCAGTTGCCTGTACTGATTCGGTAATTTTGCGTTTACATAAACAATGCTTTCAACAGTTGCTGAAAGATGTGCCTAAGATACATTTTGCTTTTTCGAAATTATTAGTAGAGCGTTTACGATTTAGATTTTTGTTATCCAGAGACCTTGCCGGCAATAAACCGGTAGAAAAAATTTGCAGCTTACTCACCTATTTTAAAATTCATAAAAAATATTTCTGCCCGAATTGCAATTTAGTTAAGCTCACCCGCCAGCAAATAGCCAACATGACCGGGCTCCGTGTAGAAACGGTGATCAGGAGCATACGGCAGATGGAAGTAATTGGCAGGCTCCAAATTCAAAAAGGAAAAGTTTATTATTAAGTATAGTATGATTGCAATCATACATCAAAAAATTATTGTGGCTTTACTTTACCTCAAAAATGGATCGTTCATTACATAAGTGGCTATCAGTCGCGTTTTTCAATCTAATGTTGGTGGGAGCCCTGGGATGTATTTTACGCTATAAAATCGCCTACTCTTTACCGTTTATTGACCAAAAGTTTTTTTTACATGCACATTCTCATTTTGCTTTTTCCGGTTGGGTCACACAGGCGCTGATGGCATTAATGATAAAATATTTATCTGATAAAACCTTAACAAACCAGTTTTCAAAATACCGCTGGATTTTATGGGCCAACCTTATTACAGCTTATGGAATGTTATTTACTTTCTCGCTTGAAGGTTATGCGTTAGGTTCCGTTATTTTCTCGACTGCTTCTATTTTCACAGGATACGCCTTTGCTATCCGGTTTTGGAAAGACCTGAATAAAATCGCTAACCCATCAATTGAAAAATCATTTTTTAAAGCAGCCCTTTTTTTTAATGTGCTCTCTTCTATTGGCCCCTTCACCTTAGCATTTATGATGGCGACTAAAAGCAGTTTTCAAAATCTGTACCTGGCTGCCATATATTTCTTTCTTCATTTTCAATACAACGGGTGGTTCCTGTTTACATGTATGGGATTGATTGTCTACCGGATAAGCATAAACGCAATTGTGCAGAAGAAACTAAAAATTGCCTATTATCTATTTGCATTCGCCTGTGTACCGGCTTACTTTTTATCTGCTTTATGGATACCAATGCCGACATGGATCTACGCTCTTGTTGCATTAGCGGGCATTGCACAACTGGCAGGCTGGTTCATACTTTTAAGCGTAATAAAACAGCATTTAACGAAGTTGAAGTTTACTTCAAACCAATTTATCAGGGGTCTGTTTATCCTTTGTGCGTTAGCCTATACTTTTAAATTATTATTACAGGCTGCGTCGGCAATACCTTCACTAAGCTTTCTTACTTATGGCTTCAGGCCCATTGTTATTGGATATCTACATTTAGTGCTGCTGGGTGTAGTTTCACTGTTTATAGCAACATATAGTATAGCTTATAATTATTTTCATTTAAGCAAAATAAAAAAGACCGGTGTAGTCATTTTCGTTGCGGGAATTATCATTAACGAAGTATTTCTCCTGGTGCAAGGCATTGCAGACTTAGACTATAAATCTGTTCCATACATGAACGAAGCGCTTTTGGGAGCAGCGATTATATTATTCTTAGGGCTACTTCTAATGAACATCAAACATCGGGTGGATGTTGAAAAAACATCCTCTATCTAAGCACTTATAATTAACCGGCCGGACCTACTATTTTGAACAGAAATAGACTATTCATTGTCTGGCTCCTTACCAGGAAAAACTTCTCACATATATATGATGTAGATCATTCAAAAAGCCAATCACCGACATTTTATCTGAGGTATTTTCTTTTGAAATTTGGAGGATCTACATCCAACACTCAATCATTAAAAAACCTGGAATTTAGTTATGTCTGAATTAACGCTTTTAAAAATCGAAGCAAGAGAATTACTTGCGCAGGTAAATCAACATTTTGAAACTTCACCAAATGGAAGAAGGATAAAATGCTCTTCATGGGAGAATGAACATCTCTATAAGGAAATGTCTTTTAAAGAAAGAGTAGATTTTCCAGCAAAGACGCAGAAAAATATAATGATGGGCTTACCGCCGCGAGCATGGAAATAGAAGGTGTGTCGGGTTGGATCGTTCGCAACTTCTACAATAAAAGCAGTGTGATGAAAAAAGATTTCAGAGATAAGAATATTGTCAATGTTATACAGCAGGTATCGCAATCGGCGGGCTGGCTGCTTATTACAAGTAAAGACCATGAAGTTGACACATTATTGGAAACCGGTAAACGAATGCAGCGATTATTTTTAAAAGTACGGGAGAGGAATATTGCTATTCATCCCATGACACAAATATTGGAAGAGCCGCAAACCAAACAAGTGCTTAATCAATCAATTGGCATAAGCGATAACATTCAATTCATTTTACGTGTTGGTTATTTAAAAAACTACCCTGAACCTGTTTCATTAAGAAGGCCTGTTGAATGGTTTGTAAGAACATAAACATTGCATACAGAAGTCTCTTGAAAATTAATTAAACAATTATGCAATCAAAATCAACAAGAAATATTCTTCTATTCTTATTAGCATTCCTGGGATTGGGAGTCATTGGAGGTGGTGACGTTTTTATTATTTCGCCAACTGGCAGACTGATCGGCATGCCATTATCAATGTTAGATCATTCACCATTTAAAAGTTTTTTAATTCCAGGAATTATCTTGTTTTTACTTCTTGGAATTGCTCCCCTGTTGCTAATAATGGCATTGCTTCAAAAACCAGCTTCAAAAATTGCTGAGCGAATTAATTTTTTTAAAGACATGCACTGGTCATGGTCATACACAATTTATATTGCCTTTGTTCTTATTATTTGGATACAAATTGAAATGATGTTTTTGTCAGCCGTAAGTTGGTTACATACTTTCTATGTGTTTTTGGCCGTTGTAATAATTTTTGTTGCATTACTTCCGCAGGTAAAAAGTTTATATAGAAAACAGCCCCTATTAAACCAGTAAGAAAATGAATAATACAATAGGATTACCCATTTAGAACGCAAAACAAATATAAGAAGGAGTATCAATTCAGCAGTTTAATAAGTGCTTTCAAAATGAAGATGATTGTAAACAATATCTTTTTGATTTAAAGTGGAGGGATGGTTATAAATGTGGAAGGTGCGGTTGTATTAAAAGCCATAAAGGAA
>JBBSBD010000433.1:0-4329 GCA_038251675.1 Chitinophagales bacterium
AAAACAGTGACATAGGTTCTGTAACCGGCATCACTACCTCCATGCGAATATTGTCGCCAGCCTTTCCAGGTATCGTTTACAATACCTAAAGCGTAAGACAATTCTTTACCGCTATTCAATTTGCCTTCTTGTGTCAGCATATCAATATCCTTCTGGTCACCCACTTTATGATCATAAAAATTCATCACCCATTTACTCATATCATTGATGTTAGTAAAGAGGCTTGTAGCCCCGGCAACTGAATAGCTTAAAACAGCATTTGTAAAATGAATGCTATCCTTACGGCCGTAACTATAAGAACGATTCTTTTCAATCTCTGTATAATCATCATGAAAATGTGTATTGGTCATAGCCAATGGTTTGAATATTGCTGAGTCTGTAAATTGCCGCAATGTTTGACCACTCACGGCTTTCACTATTTGTGCAAGCATGGTAAATCCACTATTCGAATAGCTGTATTTATCACCAGGCTTAAAATTCAATGCTTGTTGTTTACTTAGAATTTTTATGATCTGATCCTGTGTTATCACATCATCCAGTCTTGTGCCTGAAATAGCGAGCAGTTGCCACTGGTCTCTTATACCACTTGTATGATTCAACAGATTACGGATTGTTATCTTTTCTTTCAGGTCAGGAAACCATGGAAGCCATTTATGGATATCATCATCCAACTTCAGTTTGCCCTGTTTTGCCAGTAAAACAATAGAGCAGGCCGTAAATTGTTTTGAAACCGAAGCCATGTGGAACAATGTCTGCGGTTCATTTGAGATATCATATTCAAGATTGGCCATTCCATAACCTTTAGAGAAAATAAGCGAATCATTTCTAACGATACCTACTGTGCAACCGGGGCTATATGCTACGGTCCATTTCAAGAATAAGCTGTCAATTTTTTTTATTGTTGAATCAGGTAATGATTGTGCAAATGTCTTTACTGTGCATTCAAAAATAATTGTAAGAATTATTACCAATATTCTCTTGTTAATTATCATACAGAGTAACTTTTTATTATTCAGAATTATTCCGGAAATGTCTTACCCTGGAATAGGTTGACCATTTTTTGTGATTAAATACCTTTCAATGTATTCTATTTTATTCGGAATATTGATAAGCTTTTAA
Source organism: Chitinophagales bacterium (assembly GCA_038251675.1). Lineage (GTDB taxonomy): Bacteria > Bacteroidota > Bacteroidia > Chitinophagales > Chitinophagaceae > Ginsengibacter. Next base: position 1,120 of record JBBSBD010000433.1, read on the forward strand.
GAAATCTTCTCCGGATTTTAAACCTGTATCAACCAACCGTGTCCGTGTTGCAAAAAAGAAATCATGCAAACGCTGTTTCAACAATGCCGCCGAATCATAATCACAAAGATGACAAACAAGTGTAGCTGACTATTAAAAGGTATTTGAACGTCGCGGCGGCGTTTTCATATCAAAGCAAAAGCGGGAGCATGAAACCCGACGAAGAATAATCCTTCAATCAAAAAAAGCACACGTTTGAATTGAAATGCTTACAAAGCTATTCGTTTGGGTGCAAGATAATGATTGCTCGTTCATCGTTGGGGTTTCACGATAGTTCTATTATGGTTTACGATTCATGCTGTGAAAATCCCGACGGGATAGAGAAATATCCCCGCAAAATTATATATCCCTCATCCTGTTATTAATTGTACAAAAAGGGAAAGGGCGTAATTTTAAGAATGATATGTGGAATGTTACATGTAATTAAAAAAATTCGCTACATGAAAATAGTTACTTCTTTATGGCTGCTATTCGTTTTTGCCTGGCAGTGCCAGCCTTCTAAAAAAGAGGCGCTTACGAGCGATGGTTTTCCACAGGCACTTGTTCATTTTGTTCCTTACAAGGGCAATCCTGTTTTTACAGCAACAGGTACCGGTACATGGGATAGGGAAATAAGGGAAAGAGGTTATATACTGCGGGAAGATGGCATCTACCATCTCTGGTACACGGGCTATACAAATATTGACAGCATTAAGTTTCCGGGCTATGCCACATCACCTGATGGATATACATGGACACGCTATAAAGGCAACCCGGTTTATAGCCAGGGCTGGGTGGAAGATATGTGCGTGGTAAAGTCCGGTGGAGTATATTATATGTTTGCGGAAGGGCGGGGAGATACGGCTCACATGCTTCAATCTACTGATCGTATTCACTGGACAGAAAAGGGAAATCTTGATATTCGTAAAACAGATGGCAGCGCCATTTCAAAGGGTTCTTACGGGACGCCATTTGCCATGAAAGAAAAAAATCTTTGGTATTTATTTTACGAGCGGGAAGACCTCGGTATCTGGCTGGCGACTTCAAAAGATATGAAAGTATGGACCAATGTGCAGGATGAACCGGTATTAAGAATGGGGCCGGAACCATATGATCTTTATGCAGTCGCTATGAACCAGGTGATAAAATACGAAGGGCGCTATTACGGATACTATCATGCTTCGGCGTTTAAAGACTGGCATGAATGGTCGACAAATGTGGCTGTTTCGGATGACCTGGTCCATTGGCAAAAATTCGCCGGTAACCCAATTATTGGCAACAATAAATCAAGCGGCATTTTAGTAAATGATGGCAAACGCTTCAGGCTTTATACTATGCATCCGGAAGTGAATGTTTATTTTCCTGTTACCGATAGTTTGCCTTAGCGCGAAAATGATTGCGCACCAATGATCCGAAGGTATAAGTGAGTGAAATAAATCCATCCAATCCTTAGAATGTTTGAATTATAAAAGTGCTGCTGTTCTAATGTTTTCAATCCAAGACATTTAACCCCGTTTTAGAATTAACCTTGCCATTTACATTAGCCAGAAATGGTAGATCGATAAACTTTAGATTAGGTATAGTGCATAATTCTATTGGAAACAAACTCAGGATAGCAGGGCAGAAATTTATCTTTTCTTTTCTGCATCGTCGACCAGTGATATCGTTGTCTCGGAACTTATGTTATTCCACGCCCATTCATGACCGCTATAGTAGTCCAAAAGATATAGCAGATCTCTGACAGCCCTCAAAAACTCTTCAAGAAATTTAATATCTACTTGCGAACTCCTGCCGTGAGCAATAAGATTTCTATTCTCTACACCATCATTAAGAATCTTCATTATTGCTTTTGGAGGTGGGATTATTTTTCCGCGGATTTTTTGTTTACACGGTAATAAAGGAAGAAATTTATTAAGCATTTTGATTAATGGAGGTGAGGGGACATTATTAATAAGCCAACTTGCATCAGGTATCAAAATACTAACACATTCTTTAAAGGCCGCTTCAATTGCCGCTATTCCAATAATCAATGAACTGCGTGGATTACTTTTTTGAGTTCCCAAGCTTCATAAAATAATTCATACCCCAAAGGTTCGTGAATTCTATTTTCTACAAGTTGCTGCAATAGTATAATATCGTTAGAAAGTATTCTCTTTTTTATCGGCAGTCCAAATTCAATATTTAATCTAACATCGTGGGGTAAAGACTTCCATTTCTTCCCGTCAATTGACCATGACAAATTATTTCGTGATGCTATTGGATTATATGAACTTACAATACCCATCTTCCATCGATAGTTAGTAGTGGTTAAAATAATAATGTTGGAAAGTTCTGCGCTTATTTCATTAATGATTTTTCTTGTCGGCTCGGAAATCTCACTGCCTATCTGCATTAATAAATTTTCGACTTTTTTATCGACTACCTTTACCATAGTTGCAGTACACCTTAGACCTACCTTCTTTGGAAGTTTCGTAACTTCTACTGGTAAAATTTTCTCAAATTCAATTTTTATTAAGCATTCTTTACCATTGACATGAAATTCAATTTTATTTTCTCCACCCCAATTATGCATGGGCTTAATAAAATATATTAATTTAAAGCGCATACGCTACAACTATATTGACTAAAAATAATACACTAATCAACCTTTAATTTTCTGTCTCAGCCGAATCTCCCGATAGGGGACTCGACGTGTGAAATTACTCCATAACATTTTGTATTTGATAATTTAGGGCTGTAAAGCAACAAGTAACGTACCGGCTGCGTTTTCATGGCAAAGCAAAGCGGGAGGCATGAAACTCAGCCGCCTAAAAATCTCTTTCACTGCCTTCCCAAAATTCGATCGCATTAAATTCATTCATCTATTCCTATTTTTTTATTCCTATTAATGAGTAGCCCTTTCACTCTCCACTCCCCCCACCCACCTCACACTCAAATCCGGATCTTCCATCTCCTTATCAAATGGAAACATGGGGCGCTCTATTTTTTTGTAAGACAGTCGTTCCAAATCCTGGTCAACACCGCCGGGCGTAAGCGCCAGTATCCAGTCTGCACGCATGGCATATAGCTCCGGTTCGAGGTAACCAATCTTTACCACCACAATAGCTGCTTCACGTGGATGCAGGCCCAGCCTTGTAAAATCAATTTCTTTATGGTAGGGCTTGCGCTTTTGTGTAACTATCACGTGTACAC
>JBBSBD010000434.1:0-4327 GCA_038251675.1 Chitinophagales bacterium
ATTGACCAACTTTGTTTGCCAGCTTCACGGTCATATATCCTTCGTGGCAGCCTATATCGGCTACCTGGCTTCCAGACTTAAGGTTAAGATTTTGAATTAACTCATCTGCCTTCTGCCACCGATCACGATCTGTCCAGGCGCCTTCGGCATACACATCTTTCCATGAATCTTGAGCCGATACGCAACCCGAGAAAGACAAAAAAAAAATGAGTGTAAGTACTCTTTTCATTCGGGCATTAACGAATAGAAAGCTTATGAGATTGTTAATAAGTTCTTAAAGATAGACTTCTTATCTCGGTTAAATCTACTTTGATTTGTGCAAAATCTATTATTTTTCAGATGTTGTAATTCACTAAGCGTTGATGATACAGATTGTGCAACAAAATACCGTCTGCATGCTAGCTCCTGGAATATTCACTAATTATTACCACGCGGTAAGAGTGTGGGTTGCATTAACTCTGTTGTTGGTGGCCCACCTTACCTTTGGTCAGGTAAGCATACAGGGCACCGTGGTTGATGCCAATTCCCTTGAGCCCATGGCGTTTGTTAATATTCAGGTAAAGGGAACCACGCAAGGAACCTCTACGAACACGGATGGTAAATTTTTTCTGAGATTAAACTCTGTACTTGCTGACCAAGAGATAGAATTTAGTTTTGTAGGATATGAAAAAAAAATCTACTCGTTAAAGAATCTTACCAGCCCAATAAAAGTTACACTAATACCTGCTGCCACTCAACTGCAAGAGGTTTTAATTCAAGCGGGCGCCAATCCTGCGCATAAAATTATACGAAAAGCGGTGGCCGCTAAACCTCTTCACGATCCCAAATCTTTAAACTCCTATTCATTCAACTGCTATAATAAAACTATTTATACAGCCAGCGGACTCGAAAACGATTCTATCACCACCGATTCGGTGATGGAAAAAAATCTTCGCTATGGACATTTGTTCGTTTCAGAAAGCTACTCAGATGTGAAGAGAATGCGACCGAATCTAACCAAAGAGACCGTATTAAAAAATCGAGTATCGGGTTGGGAAGATCCTAAACTAGCCATGCTTTCCAGCAGTTTTCAGCCCTTTGCCTTTTATGATGACCAGGTTGATTTGTTCGGCACACTATATGTAAATCCACTGAGCGCTGGCACATTGAACCGCTATGAATTTTACCTGGTAGATACTCTTTTCTCAAATCAGGATACTACCTACATTCTTTCTTTTGAGCCTTATAAAAAGATTGAATACAAAACCCTGAAAGGACTTTTGTCTATTAATTCAAACGGCTATGCTATTGAAAATGTGATTGCCTCGCCAGCCGACAGCACCATGAAGATTGATTTTAGAATTCAACAAAAATATGAATTCATACAAGGCCATTGGTTCCCCAAAGAACTTTATACGCGCTATCTGGCTAAAGAAAGTGGAATTAAACTACCTCTCGATTCTACGGAAATTAAAAAATCAACCTCGGGCGCGAAAACCAGGTTGGTGCCTCTCATCTTAAAAAACCAGAGTTATTTTTCAAACATCCAAATCAATCCTTCCCTCAGTCGCAACGATTTCGATTTGATTAATGTAGAATACAAAACAGACGCCCTTACTCACCAGAGCTGGTCAGCGCTGCGCCCTGATTCGCTGAGCCCTCGTGAAATACAAACCTACTATAATTACGATACCCTCAATCCTAAATTTAAAAGAATAATCAATCGGGCTGCCGACATAAGCTTGAGCCTGGCCGGAGGCACCTTCTCGCTTGGTAAGATTTCCATCTTGCCTAACTATCTCTTGCGATTCAACCGATATGAAAAAGTAGCGCTTGGCATAGGGTTGTCAACAAATGAAAATCTTTCAAGGATAGCTAAACTTCAGGGCTTTGGCATGTATGGATTCGGTGATCAGGCTTTTAAATATGGTGGCAATCTTCATCTTACGTTGAATCAGCGCAGAGGCGACCACCTGCTTTTCCATTACAGCCAGGATATTCAAGAACCCGGTACCATAAATTACATCAAGCCGAATGGCATTGATTTAACTTCGGGAGGAGATGCCCTGCGCAAATTTATAGCCAGCCGCATGGACAGTGTAGAACGCATGTCAGTCTCTTACAATTTTCGTCCGCTGCGCTACACGCAGGTTTCCTTATTCTCCAATCGCGAGCGAAGAAACCCTACCTATCATTATCAGTTTATATGGACAGACAATACTACTATTACAAATTTCATCATCTCCGAAGTGGGACTAAATATTAAGTTTCTGTTCAAAGAATCTATCACCCAAGCGGCAGGACTTAATTTCATTACAGGCAACAGCTTTCCCTACATCACGGCTCGTATCTCAAAGGCGTTTGACAATATAGCGGGAGGAGACTTTAGTTTTACCAAGGCAGACATACGTGTGAAACATGTTATCCGCACCATTGCCTTAGGCAAAACAACCCTTTATGTGAATGCCACAAAAGTATGGGGCGATGCGGTGCCATATTCATTCCTACATGTTGGCAATGCCTTTAAATTTGATAACTCAACTATTTCAGTTTATGCTCCGGGATACTTTCAAACCATGCCCCTCTATGAATTCACCTCTGATACGTATGGGCAGATCAGTCTAGAACATAACGTTGGGCCTTTATTTACTGCCCTGAAAGGGAAAAGTCAACCTGAATTAATAATCGTTCAAAGCGCTGCCTTTGGTAGCTTAAAAAACAAAGACGCACACCAACAGGTGCAAATAAAAACTATGGAAAAAGGATACCACGAAAGTGGGCTAATCCTAAACAATCTTTTACGCTTAGATTCCAAGCTCTATTGGTTAGGCTATGGAGCAGGAGTGTTTTATCGCTTTGGGGCTTATGCCATGCCCAGTCCAAAAGATAATTTGGTGTTTGTCCTTTCGTCTACTATCAAACTTTGAGAATCAAAGTTTCCTACTGCTGTACTTTTTAGTCTGGTGAGGATACTAATAAGAAAAAATCAAAATAAGTGGTTGCTCGCAGTGGTGCTTGGCATCACAGCCGGATTTGTTTTTCTGATTCCTTCATCGGTTATACGGGTGAACTGGACTCCACCGCTGTTGTGTATGTAGTTCTTGGAATCTGCATAGCGATATCCTTCTTGCCGATGCTGGGAGAAAATAAAAAGAATGAAAAGTGTACTTCAAGATAACTTCAATATGACATTAGAAAAGCCAATCCCGTGTGCCGATATAAGTGTGGTGATCTGCCCCATGATGAACGGAGAATTTGTTCTATCCAGCACAGATGTTTTCAGAGTATACCTTTTTCCATTGATCCTGCACATTGAGGCTGCTGCTAATAACAAGGCAGAAGAAAAGGGAGAGCCGTAACATATTACTAAAACGAAAATATTGGGGGAAGGATTGTTAAATAATTCATAGCGATGTCATTACTTTAGTGAAATTCTAAACCAAAACATGAAACCCCCACCAATTACCAAATCAAAAATCCTTGATGGAATCCTGATTTCAAACATTATCTCACTAGTCATTGTTGGCTTAACAAAATTTTCAGCCGATGGGTTGGAGTCCAATAACTTAGGGAGCGGTTCAGGAATATTTATTTTTTCAAGTTTCGTTATTGTTCCCTTACTGATGGGATTCATAAGTGCCTGGTATTGGCATCCCCTGCAATTGAAAACATCCCACTACATCGGATGGTCGGCAGTGAATTCAGTGATAGCCATCTTAGCGAGTTTTATTTTCCTTAGAGAAGGCTTCATCTGTTTGATTATTGTGTCGCCACTTATTTTTGGATTTGTTGTTACGGGTGCATTGGTGGGTCGCATCATTTTTAGAAGAAAAAATGATACGCTTAATGTAAGTCTATTTGGTGTTTTGTTGCTGGTGATTGTTGTCGACACATTTTCCGGGCACGAAAATGTTCATATGGTTTCCGATACCATGATTGTAAATGCTCCCATTGAAAAAGTATGGCCTCATGTAGTCGAGTACAAACCCATTACAATTAAGGAAGAGTACTGGTTATTTAAAATTGGCATGCCAAGCCCGATACAAAGTACGGTTGACGGCCACGAAGCTGGTGCCGGCCGCAAATGCATATTTTCAAATGGGTATGTGTTTGATGAAACGATGACCGTATACAAACCTAATGAAGAACTTACGTTTGATGTTATTAGCCAACCGCATGATCCGGAAATTATGGGTCATATTGATATACTTCGTGGTCAATTTATCTTAAAAGACAATGGCGATGGCACCACTACAGTAATTGGAAATTCGTGGTACAAGCTTTACGTATTTCCGGGATGGTACTTTAATGTTTGGTCTGAAAGCATTACGCGCAACGTACACCTGCG
>JBBSBD010000435.1:0-4294 GCA_038251675.1 Chitinophagales bacterium
AAACTTGCACTTACAAGATCACTGATCTTGTTGAAGGCATTAGAATTTGGGTTTAGCATACAAATTTCTAATGCCTATTTTATTTTTATCCTAACTTAGTTTTCCACTTTTCCACATCTTAAATCTTACCGAACTATTGTTTTATGGAGAAGTTATTTACAGTCAAAATCTATTTTATATAAGAATTCACCACTGTTATTTAGAATCGTAATCGTGTCATTTTCTTTCTCCTTTATTAATGTATCACCGATTTTCACACTGTCATAAAAAGTGGTTACGTCTAAATCAAATACAATAGCAACCTTCTCATTATTCTTCAAATTTTGAAGCTCTAATAAGCTACGCTCATGCTGTTTAGGGTCAGCAAATTTTCTAACAACAATCCCGTTATATTCGGTTTTTTGAAAAAAACGAAAATCATCGCAGCTTTTATTGAGAACTTTTCTCATCGAAGGGATTACTTGAATGAGAAAAATTGCGAAAAGAATTATATAAGATAGTATCTTAAATTTCTTCATTAATAACTTCTATTTTCCGCCTTTACTGGTCCTGTTTACAAGATAAAATATCTGCAAATAAATAAAAGTACCACCGATATTGAGCAAAGACAACTATTTACGTTTTTACTTCTTTTGATAAACTCTTACATAGTCAACTTCAAACCTGTTCGGAAATTTTGTATTCGTCAAGTTGCCACCGTTCATTCCACCGAGTGCAAGGTCGAGCAACATATAATGTGGTTGTTTAAAAGGATTGATAGCTGAGCCATCTTTATTTACGAGCTTATTCAATGTTACCTTATTTAATAACTGATCGTCCACATATAACGCTATTTCTTTTTCATCCCAATCCATACGCCACACATGAAATTGCGAAGCCCATTGCCTGCCGCCTAATGAATCAATGGAGAACTTATTGCTATACCATTCTGCTCTTCCATCTTTGTCTTTGCAGGCAATATTTGCAAGCAGTTTTTTCCGGTAATATTCCATGATGTCTATCTCGCCATTGGCGGGCCATCTCCCATCCACACCAAGTGTCCACCATGCCGGCCATAACCCGGAACTAATATCAATTCTACCACGCATAATAAATCTTCCATATTGCCACGAATGTTTATGAGATGTATTAATGCTGGAAGAAGTGTAAGAAATCTGTGAACGTTTTAACTTCCAATTTTGGCTACCTTCCTGGTACAATGGATTTGGACGCGACTCTTTCCGGGCCTCTATTGTAAGTACTCCTTTTTTGCAAAAAGCATTTTCCCCCTGGTACCATTGGTCTTCTTCATTGCGAACAAATCCTTTTTCAAATTGCCAATTTGCAGAATCAGGAGCACCGTCGTTATTGAACTCATCGGCCCAAACCAATTCATAACCATCTCTAACGTTGAGTTCCTTTAGGGAAGCGTCGGATTTTAGTTGACCCGCCCCTTTGCAACCCACTAAAAGTGTGAAACCAAAAAGTAAAATGTGAATACCTGGCAATCTCATGTGTTTATTTTAGATACTAAAATCACATTAAGTTATAGCTTAATTTAGAAACAAGAATTAAGCTGAAGAACCTGCACTCACAGCAGAGGGATCTCGGTAATTTCCTATGCAGCGTTCTGCTATTTTTGACCAGAGACAATTATGTCACCTGCATTCTTACTATTTACCTGCAATGCATAATCGCCATTCCCCAAATCCTTTAAAATATAGCCTCCTTTTCCGGATTTTGAAACGGGTGAAACCTTTTTACCATTTAACGTTATGATCGTTGGTTTAAAAGAAAGACGGAGGTAATCTGTACCGGTTTTTTGCAAAGCAGTATAGGTAACTTTTTTATCAGCATAAGAAATATCCTTTAGCACATTTTCTGAGTAAAGAATATGGTTTTCATTTGCAGGGGCCCATTGTGGAACGGCTGCGAAAACATGATAAAACATTCGCGGGCCTTCGCCATAACAGTCAGACCACCACGAGTGAACGTCTTTGCTTACGGGGCTTTCAAAAGCTTTGCCGGTGCTATCATTGCAATAAGTAACCCAATTCAAAGAGCGGAAAGCTTTGTCTTTATAAGTTTCATCTCCTGAAATAGCATACCATGTGGCGCATTGCGCCGCATATCTTGCGGTCTGGTAATCCATCTTGGGCATGAAATCATTTTGCTCGCTTACTATGTTAGCGCCCCACATGGTATGCGGCTCACCCGGCGCTGATTTAAAAACAAAATTCTCTTCTGTCCATTTTATCAGTTGAGGAAGTGTTGTTTTCCATCCGGGATCAAAGTCTTTAAAATCGGCAATAAATAAACCTGCATTACTGGCGCTCATATTACTGAGATTCGTAGTTCCGTGTGTAAGATTATCGGTATGCCCATCTACCCAAAGACCGTTTTTCACAGGATATTCTAACACCCATTTCCTCGCTTTTTCATAAGTACTTTTATATGCCTTTACATCACCAACATTATCCTGCGCCAGCATCTTTAATAGTCGCAGGCAGCCAAACCAATTGGTACCGTAATCGGAAACAACTTTTCCTGTTCGCATATTTACTACATAAGGCCACGGAGATTGCGTGGCATTTCCTATTCCTATTTTTTTTGCCAGCAAATTGGCGACATTGATCGCCGCTTCTTTATATTTGGCTTCGCCATAAAAAAGATACATCCTGTAATAAGTTGCACCAATATCTCCTGCATGATCAACCTGCACATCATCAGTTGAAAATCTTTTCGCAGTTGTAAAACCGCGAAACTCTGTTGCGCCTGCATCCGATGCGGATTGTGGAAAATTTGGCCAGCTATATGTTGAAGGTGTGATCCCATGTTCAAGGCTGTAATCTACCATTCCCTTTGTAAGAGTCAGCGGTTTCATATCTCCCGTGTAGGCATAGAAAGATAAGGCGGATTCAAACCAATTGGGTATTTTTTCACCGACATCATTCATCCACATGTCAGGCAAAAGAACATTAGCAGAATCCACAAAAGCGCAATAAAAATAATATTGCGGGTAGGAAGAACGCGGCGCTGGACCCGGACTCATCGGCGCTTTGGTTTCTATAAAATTCCAGCGGAGGCGAAGAAAATGATCGTATGCGTTTGCTGCACTATCTTTCCAGGGAAGCAATTTTTGCTGATCGTCTAATTGTACTTCATGTCCGCAAAATATCGTTACCGTATCATTTTGCGCAAAAATATTTGCATAGAACATGCAGGCGCAAAGTGTGAAAATAATTTTGTGTTTATTAATTAAAGTCATTGTAAATCTTTTATAGGTTTCCAAGAATAATAAACTCAACCGAGTCTTATTCAAAACCTGGTTCATCAATGTATTTTAAATGAATCCACCAAAGGCAATATGTTATCAGTTATAGATTGTTCATTTTCATCAGCTTTTGTTTTTGCTAAAAGCCAGTGTTCAGTATGCTCCACTTGTTCATTGGGAGCAAGTGTTGTTAAAGGCCCGAGTGTTTCAATTTCAAGGTAATTTTCAGCAATGTAAACTTCGTTATTGCAATGATAATCCGGGTAAACAGCACCCGTTTTAAAATCGAATTTCTTTATCAATACTTCCTCATTCAAATAATAGGCTACCCATCCACGTTTGTTTGAAACACCAATTTTTTGTTCTGAAACAAACTTCGGGTCTTGCTTTGCCTGGATATATTTTTCACCCCATACCCAGCGGGAATCGTTCATTTTTGTATAAGACCAAAGTGCCAAAGAACGGGCAGGAAGCAAATAGTCATTGCCCTCTCCATAAGGCTCTTGCGGAATAATTGCCCTGCCACCCGTAGCAAGCATAGTAATGGGCCATACAGATAATTCTACATCGGATGTATTCTTATTAATTACACGATGGAGTACTTTCACTTCATTCTTATCGGGCGATAAGGTTATCTCCATTTCTTTTACAATTCCTGAAATAGTTTCTTTTTGTTGCGTAAGCTTAATACTATAATCATTCACTACATAATCAACGGTACTATTATCCGAGCTGTAACTAAATGGAATAGCTTCAGGAGCCAGCCAAAGCCTGTGTCCGCCATATATTAGCCATTCGTCGCCATCGGTCTTGCCGCAGTGTTCAGGAACCATGTAAAGAAAATTCTGCTTGTCGATGAAACCAAACTTCACGATACGGGGGCCAATATCAGTCGTAACAATTAATTCTATTTCATTATTATAAAGTCTGATGCAATTGGACCAGCCTTTATAATTTATTTTTTCATGCATGCTATACTCATTAAGCCTGTTCAAATTGGTGAATAAATTTTGTAAGCACTTCGCAACCGTCATTTGTCAC
>JBBSBD010000436.1:0-4294 GCA_038251675.1 Chitinophagales bacterium
AAAGTTTGGCCCAAGATATGACCAGTCCAGTTCGTTATATGCCGGAAATAATAAAACTACAAATTGGCAGGATGCCCTGAAAAACAAGGATGCACCCATCCAGGATTATAGCGTAAGAGTTAGCGGTGGCAATGAGGGAACGAAATATTATATCTCTATGGGCTATGCAAAACAGGAAAGCCCGCTTAAATCAAATAACCTTGAGCGTTATACAGTCGCTGCAAATGTGGATACAAGGATTTCAAAATTTGTACAGGCTGGCTTAACAATCAGGCTCGTGAATGAAAATGCGCTGGTTAATACTCAAGCTGATTTATCAACAATGACGTCATCAATTCCTTTTCAGCCGATCTACGATCCCAATGATCCAACGGGGTACGAGGCCGTTGCTTCAGGTACGTTTATCCCAAACCCTGATTATGATCCTACATTGCTGGATCCCGGTGCGCCTTTCATATACGCAACCGGCCCTGATTTGATATGGGGCGACCAGACAAGATTTAATGTTTTTGCATTTCAACAGCTCAGCAACAACAGCTATAATTTAACGAGGGCTTTGGGAAACGCTTATGTGCAAATTGAGCCAATTTCAGGATTAAAATTAAAGGCTTCAGTTGGAGGGGATCATTTTATCAACCTGCGTAAGCAATGGCAGGACTATGATATGTGGCGCTTTTCACAAACGCCCGGGAATCCTTACGCCGGTGGCAATGCGCAGGCAGTAGGAACTTATGGAGAGAGACAGGGAAAGACCTACAACCTGAATAAAGAAATTACGCTTAATTATAATCATACTTTTTTCAAAGATCATTATATAGATTTTGTGGCATCTGTTTCTGACCAATATACTAATTGGTACGTAAATGATTTGAGCGGGAAAGTTGATTATACAGATCCTCAATACAGGGGCATCAGAAACCAACCACCTTTTACAACGGGTTTTGCCGGAATTCTTGAAGAGCTTCAATTAATCGGTTATGTGGGACGCTTAAGTTACAAGTATAAGGATAAATATTACCTGGACGGAACACTTCGTTATGATGGCGCCTCGAAACTCGCACCCGGATTTAAGTGGGATTATTTTCCGTCATTTGCCGCAGGCTGGAGAATTAGTTCTGAAAGTTTTTTTCCTAAAACAACATTCATTAATGACCTTAAGTTGAGAGGAGGGTGGGGAACTTTAGGTAACATCAATTCTGCCGGTGCTTATAAGTTTTTGTCAAATGTAAATTTCAACGCGGATTATCCATTAGGATCAGGCTCCGGCAATGGGCTCGGCACCCAAATCCAGGGCGCTACATTACCTGATTTTGCCAACACGACGCTCACGTGGGAAAAGCTTCATACCACTAATATTGGTTTCGATGCAGTTTTATTTAACAACACGGTTTCTTTTACGGCGGAATGGTATCACAAACTGACCTATGGAATTATTCAATCAGTATCCTTACCGCCAAATACAGGTATTCAAAATCCTGCTGATCTTAACATTGGCGAAGTTCGTAACCAGGGTTTTGAATTTCAACTGGGTTACAATAACCAAATCGGCCCCGTGCAATTTAATGTAAGCGGAAATCTTACAACTGTTGACAATAAAGTCGTAAAGTTATATAATGGAAATCCATTGGGGGATGAGACTGGAAGAATAGAAGAAGGATATTCTTTATTCTATCTATGGGGATATAAAGTGGGTGGTGTTTTTCAAACACAGGCCGAGATTGATGCATGGAGAGCCTCACATGCTGATGTAAATATCGGCCAGGTTTTGGGCGATCCGTCAAAGGGATATGTTTATCAACCAGGAGATATGTATTTCCAGGATGTTTACGGAAATCCAACGCAACCTAAAGAGCGATATAGCCAAACACCCGATAGTATCATTAATAGTAATGACCGTACTTTTCTTGGTAAAACAATTCCTGGATTTTACTATGGATTGAATATAGGAGCCAACTGGAACGGCTTTGATTTAAGCGCTTTATTCCAAGGCGTGGGCGATGTAAAAAAATACAATTATTTAAGAGCAGGGGGAGAGAGCACGAGTGGCCTTGCCAATCAATGGTCAACAGTTTTGGACCGGTGGACAAGTTCAAAGCCTTCGCCAGATATTCCGCGGGCCGTTTATAACAATCCCTCTGACCCTTCAAGATTCTCAAGCAGGTATGTTGAGAGTGCTGCTTACCTGAGACTAAGAAATATTCAGCTAGGATATAGCCTCAATTCAAATCTTTTAAACCAGGCAGGTTTTATCCAGAAACTTAGATTTTATGTATCGGCTGTAAATCTTTTTACCATAACCAAATGGACAGGCCTCGATCCTGAAAACGATGCGATACCGCCGACACGGCAGTTTTTATTCGGAATTAACGCATCCTTTTAATTCAACTTAATGCCATATAAAATGAAAAAAATACTTTTAAAATTATTGACTATCTGGCTGATTCTTTCCATTTCCTTTGTAATAAATGGTTGCCAAAAGAGTAAGCTTGATTTATTGCCGCATGGCCCGACAGAACAGTCTTATTTTACAAAAGAGGATGATTTTACTAAAGCAGTTCTGGGCGTATATGCAAAGATGACCGACTTCTTCTGGTATAATGGAGGCAGCTCGCCGATACCGGCATTCCTGTTACCGGGCGATGACATTACCACTAATGATAACAACGAACCATTTGAAACATTTGGCCCCTTGCAACCCAGCAATGGAACCTTGTCTACTTTGTATGCTGCTCATTACCAAATGATCGCAAGAGCCAATGTAGTGCTGGAAAAAGTAAATGGAGTAGCAGCGGGTATTTACACCACGCCTAATCTTCAAAACTATCACAAGGGCGAAGCATTGTTCTTGCGTGGTTATGCTTTCTATAATTTGTGGAATCTATTTGGCACATCTCCTCTCGTTACTGAAAGGGTGACAAACGATGACCAGTTTACACCGCCGGGATCAACGGGCACTGAGTTGCTTGACCAGGCAATACAGGACTTTACGGATGCCGCTGGTCTATTACCTGCAAGCTGGGATGCGGCCAACGGTGGCCGCGTAACCGCCAATTCTGCAAATGGAATGTTGGGCAAATCACTTGTATTCCGGGCTTCAGTAAAAGGTGGCGATGCTGCTGATTATACAGCAGCCATAGCAGCTTTTAATAAAATATCCGGCGCTCAATTACAAGCCGCTTTTGGTGATAATTTCGCTTTTGATACTGAAAATAATTCTGAGTCACTTTTTGAATTCCAGGCATCCCAGGCGTTTGGCTTCGACAATGTTTGGCTTTCAAATGATTTTGATAACGCAGTAGGTGCATTGTCTATTTTCTGGGGATTTTACGACAATAATTTTGCGCTGTTTGGCAGGTCACGTTTCTACGGAACTTCTAAATTATTGAACGCTTTTGACGCTAACGACCCGCGCTTGCCACTTACAATGGACGCTACAGATCAAACAGTAAAAAAATACGTTACAAAAGATAAACTTTCTCAATCAGGCGTAGCCTCTGTAAATAATTATCGCATCCTGCGCCTTGCCGATGTTTTACTATTAAAGGCGGAAGCGGTATTGCAATCTGGCGGTTCCACTTCAGAAGCTGTTGGCTATATAAACCAGGTAAGGACAAGAGCAAGAGCTATGAGCGCAGGCACTGAGCCGGCAGACAGGGCCCTGGCAGAAACTGATAAAACTAAAATCATGCAATGGATAATGGATGAACGATTAATTGAACTTGCAGGTGAAGGACAAAGATGGTTTGACATGAGGAGATGGCAATTACAAGGAATTTTAACTATAGATAATGCTTCTTTCAGTTCCAATGTTCCGGCAAATATGAATTTCCAGTTGCCGAAACATTTATACTTTCCGATTCCGAATAGCGAAATAGACGTAAATCCAAATGTGAAACAAAATCCGGGGTATTAAATTAATCCGGTGTGTGTATTTAAATATTGCATTAATTTTTTCTCATAGCAATTGGTCGAATAAGCAAACTTAGCTCCCCGAAAGGGGAGTTAAGTTTAAGCTAATCGTTATAACTATTTGTGGCAAAAATTTAGGAGTGAAAAAATATTCAGTAAAATATTAGTATAAAAATTAGGAAAAATTTTGTTGCAAAATTTCAACTATGATTAAAAATATTCTCGTCCTGATGATCTTTGGTGCTTTAGCTTTTGCCTGTTCAAAAAAGGGAAGCGGGAATAACAGTAATGGAGTAAATCATCCACCGCAGGCAAGTATTACTTCTGAGCTTATTTCTGTAAATCCATTTACATTCAAATTCACTGTGGCTGCTACTGACCAGGA
>JBBSBD010000437.1:0-4291 GCA_038251675.1 Chitinophagales bacterium
CTCAAAATATATCGACGCTTATAAAGCCCAAGGCATCGACATCTGGGGTTTCACGGTCGAAAACGAACCGTTGGGAAATAATAATAATTGGGAAAGTATGAATTTTAGCCCGGAGGAAATGACAGGTTTTGTTCAACACTACCTGGGTCCAAAATTAAAATCAGATGGGCATAATGTAAAAATACTTGGGTATGACCAGAACCGGGGCGATGAATTAAAACAATGGGTTGATGTGATGTATAAGGATGAAGCCTCCTCGAAATATTATGATGGTATTGCTGTGCATTGGTATGCAAGCACGTACGACTGGTTTCCCGAATCGCTGCAGTATGCCCACAAAAAAGCTCCATCAAAACACTTGATTCAATCTGAAGCATGTATTGATGGCATTGTTCCAAAATGGAAAGATGATCAGTGGTATTGGTCGAAGGAAGCCAAAGACTGGGGCTGGGACTGGGCACCTGAAAAAGATAAATATTTACACCCAAAATATGTTCCAGTGTATCGTTATGCCCGTGATATTATCGGTTGCCTTAATAATTGGGTTGATGGCTGGGTAGATTGGAATATGGTACTGGATAAACAAGGTGGTCCGAACTGGTTCAAAAACTGGTGCGGCGCACCCATACTCGTCGATCCGGATAAAGACGAAGTGTACATTACCCCTGTTTATTATGTAATGGCTCATTTCAGCAAATACATCAGGCCGGGAGCCAAAAGAATAGGATTTGACAATTCGGATAAAGATCTTATGGTTACTGCTGCTCAAAACCCTAATGCATCAATTGTACTTATCGTTTTAAACCAGGATTCAGTTGCGAAAAATTTTATCCTCAACCTGGATAAAAAATCGAAAATTGTTTCCATAAGTGCCAATGCGTTACAAACAATAGTTATTCCCGCCAAATAGACATGCTTCTTTTAAAAATATACTTTAAAAAGTCTCATAATGATGGATACACACAAAACAGCTCCCGAAGACATAGTGCCTGTTGGACAAAAAATTGCTTTTGGCGCCGGTAATTTAACCAATCAGTTGTTGCCGGCTGCACTGGGAATCTTTATGTTTTTTTTAGTTGTATCATTTAAAATGAGTCCCTATAAGGCGGGTATTCTGGCTGCAATTCCGCGATTTATGGACGCGATACTTGATCCGATTATGGGATATATTTCCGACAATACAAGGTCCAGGTGGGGCCGCAGAAAACCTTACATCTTTGCCGGCGCTATACTGGTAGGTGTTACTTTTATGGCCATGTGGCAGATACGCCCTGAAAACGGAGAAACCTTTAATTTCATTTACTTTTTATTTATGTCGCTCCTTTTTTATGTGGGTTATACCATTTTTGCAGCGCCACTGATTGGGTTGGGATACGAAATGACACCCGATTATAATGAAAGGACACGGTTAATGGCAATTTCCCAGGTTATGGGTCAGATAGCATGGATGATTGCTCCCTGGTTCTGGTTTATTATTTCCCGTCCTGAGATATATTCAACTCCTGATGTTGGCGTCCGGAATCTGGCTATCTGGGTAGGAGGTCTCTGTTTGGTTTTAGGCATCATGCCTGCATTATTCTGCAAAGAAATGGACCAGGCTGTATTAACAGGGCAGTCGAAATTATCCTTTAAAGAACTTTCATCCAACATGAAACATTTTTTCAAAGGAATTAAAGAAACGCTCTATAATAAGCCATTTTTACGTCTGTGCGGGGCTACTTTTTTCGTATTTAACGGTTTTCAGACAGTGGCCCAGTTTTCTTTCTTTATCATAATTTATTACTTATTCAAAGGTGATAATGCGGCGGCAGGTCAATGGCCTGCATGGTTTGGAACTGTAAGTGCTTTGGCAACCGCATTTTTAGTAATTCCCATCATTACCTGGTTGTCAACCCGAATCGGAAAGAAAAATGCCTTTGTAATTTCCTCTTTATTATCCATAATTGGTTACGGTTTGAAATGGTACGGATTTCATCCGGGAATGCCCTGGCTGATCTTTCTCCCTATACCACTGCTGTCATTTGGGATTGGTGGACTGTTTACCTTGATGATGTCAATGACAGCCGATGTGTGCGACCTGGATGAACTTATAAACGGCATGCCCCGCAAGGAAGCCTTGTTTGGAGCCGTATACTGGTGGATGGTTAAACTGGGAACGTCACTTGCATTATTAACCAGCGGAATTGTTCTGAGTGCAGTGGGTTTTGATCAGAACGTTCAGGTTCAGGCTGCGGAAACCATTACCAGGCTTCGTATAGCCGATATAACCATACCTTCGCTGGCAGCGCTGTTGGCAGTAATAATCATGTGGAAATATAATATTACCGAAAAAAGAGCACGCGAAATCAGAGCTGAATTAATCATTCGCCGGGAAACTAATTAGTTAAC
Source organism: Chitinophagales bacterium (assembly GCA_038251675.1). Lineage (GTDB taxonomy): Bacteria > Bacteroidota > Bacteroidia > Chitinophagales > Chitinophagaceae > Ginsengibacter. The sequence continues at coordinate 2,389 of JBBSBD010000437.1, forward strand.
TTTACATGTAAAACAAATTGTATCTGTTTTCAAACAGAAACGACATTGTTAAAGAGAATAATCACTGAAACTCATTTTATCAATAAAAAAGGTACGGACTGGTAAGTAAAAATTGACAATACACATGAAAAAAAATCTTCTGGCATTAGCACTTTTATTGTTTACAACTATTGTCTATGCTCAGGCAGATAAAATATCTGTTGTAAAAAATGATAAAGGTATAAAGTTAGTAGTCAACGGTTTCGACTTTATGATTAAGGGTATGAACTGGGATTATTACCCTATTGGTACCAATTATTCCTACAATTTATGGCAACAACCCGACGATATGATTAAATCGGCGCTGGATGCCGAAATGTCGCTATTGAAAAATATGGAAGTAAATACGATCAGAATATATAATGATATTCCACCCAAATGGATTCAGTATATTTTTGAAAAGTACGGAATATACACCATTCTTAATCACTCATTCGGGCGTTATGGTCTTACGCTTGGCGGAATCTGGGTTGCGAACACTGAGTATAGCGATCCTCGTACACGGGAGTTGCTTCTCAATGAAGTAACAGCAATGGTTGACGAATACAAGAACACTCCTGGATTGTTAATGTATCTGCTGGGAAACGAAAACGACTTTGGCCTTTTTTGGGAAGGTGCAGAAACAGAAAACATTCCTTTTGAAGACAAAAAATCAACTGTGCGTGCCCACCAAATGTATAAGCTATTTAATGAGGCATTTGTTGAAATAAAAAAGACAGATGCATCGCATCCGGTTGCTTTATGTAATGGTGAAATCCTTTTCTTGGATATTATTGCAGAAGAATGTAAAGATATGGATGTGTTAGGGCTTAACTGTTATCGGGGTAAATCTTTTGATGATGTATTCGAAAAAGTTAAAGCAGCATTTGATAAACCTGTCATGTTTACAGAGTTTGGTGCTGATGCTTATAATGAAGTTAAACAGTCAGAAGACCAAAAATCACAATCCGAATATGATGTAGTAAACTGGAAGGAAATCTATGAAAATGCGGCAGGACTTGGTAAATCAGGCAACTCCATTGGCGGGTGTACTTTCCAGTTCAGTGATGGCTGGTGGAAATATAAACAAACCAGCAATTTAGAAATACACGACACAAATGCTTCATGGAGCTACGGTGGGTATCAGTACGATTATGTACCGGGTCAAAACAACATGAACGAAGAATGGTTTGGTATTTGTGCCAAAGGGCAACCCAATGATAAAGGGTTATATCAGCTATATCCACGGGCAGCTTATTATGCTTTGAAAGAAGTACACAAACTTAATCCATACGCAGCTGGAACAACCCTTACATCCATTGAGACCTATTTTTCAAACATTCAGATTGAGGATGCTGTTCAAAAGGGAAAAAGAGAAAAAAACAAATAGTCATCGATATATCGGTTTTATCATAATCCAGGCTCCGGAATGATTGATCTGATATCTATAAATAGTTTGAAAATGATTTGTTGTCAAAAAAAATATCAGGATTGAGCTTTGGAAACTCAGCAGTTTGTTCAGCAGCAGTTAAAAACGGTATAAAAATTAATCACACAATTAAGTTATATAAAAACAATTAAGTTATGAAACGGTCAATACATCTGCATCAGATTAACGAGAATGAAAAATCAAAGTCAATTAACCATCACTTAGGAGCAGGGTGGCTGACATTCAGTATGAAGATAAAATCAGTATTTCTTATTTTGATGTGTCTTGCATCAATAACTTCGTTGGTAGCACAAACAAAAGCAAAACTCGAAATTAAGGATAACTGGTATTACATAAACGGTGAAAAGTTTTTTATCAAAGCCTTAGGCTATGAGATTGGGGCACGTCCGGGTCAGCATCCTTATGATGGGAAAAGAGCTGACGACCTCGACCTGA
>JBBSBD010000438.1:0-4269 GCA_038251675.1 Chitinophagales bacterium
AATTCCCAGACTGTTGCTCGGAAAAGCAAGACAAAAGTTACAAACTTGCACCAGAGTGCGAAACAAATTATTACAAACCTATGAAAACCACCAAAATAGAATGGACAGATAAAACCTGGAATCCAATTACAGGTTGTACCAAACACTCGGCAGGTTGTGCGCATTGCTACGCCGAAGTAATGTCGCGCAGACTAAAAGGAATGGGGCAGAAAAAATATGCCAATGGTTTTAATGTTACTCTTCACGAAGATACATTGAATGAGCCTAAGGCATGGAAAAAACCACATGTAATTTTCGTGTGCTCCATGAGCGATTTATTTCATGTGGATGTGCCTTTTGAGTTTATTGATAAGATAATGAATGTCATACTACAAACTCCACATCATCGGTATCAATTGCTTACCAAACGAGCAGAGCGTATGGCAGAGTATTTTAGCACCCACACTGTACCATCAAATGCATGGTTGGGCGTAACGTGTGAGTCGTCGGCTGTAAAGTACCGTATTGATGCGCTTCGTAATTTGCCTGCTTCTGTGAAATTCCTATCGTGCGAACCGCTGATTGAAGCTTTGGGTGAAATGGATTTGAGTGGCATCGATTGGGTAATAGTGGGTGGCGAAAGCGGTCCAAAAGCCCGTCCGATGAAAGAAGAATGGGCATTGCAGATTCAAGCGCAATGCGAAAAACAAGGTTCTGCTTTCTTTTTTAAACAATGGGGAACTTGGGGTAGCGATGGTATAAAACGAAACAAACACGAGAATGGTAAAGCTTTGAATGGAAAGGTATATCAGGCTATGCCGACGTAATTAATAAGAAGTTGAGATATTAGATCTTATAGATTATGCGTTTTTTTTGCGTAAACAACATCGGTTAAATCACCAACTATTAAAATAAAAATCAAAGACCAACTGAATGAAATTTTCAGGTTGGTCTTTTTTCTATTAGAGACTATAACTGTAACACAAATTTCCCAAATCTTTTTTCAACAAAGTGAAATCATAATATATATAGTAAACGAGTTTTTTAGCAAATATATATTCCGGTGATATGCACCCAGTGAATCCGGTGATATGCACCCAGTTTTGTGGCTAATTGATTTTGCTTAACATGACAAAATTACTGTTTTTTTCTTAAACTCTCTCCTTTCAATTCAAAACGGTGCGAAGTATGCACAATTCTGTCCAAAATAGCATCTGCAATTGTTTCCTGTCCGATGATTTCAAACCAATCGGAAACCGGAAACTGACTTGCAATAATGGTTGCTTTTTTAGCGTGTCTGTCTTCGATAATCTCCAAGAAATCCAGCTGTTGCTGTCTTTCGAGTGAGGTGAGACCAAAATCGTCCAAAATAAGCAAGTCGGTATTAGCCAATTTGTCAAACTGTTTGATAATTGTTCCTTCCAGTCTTGCCATTTTGAGTTTCATCATCAGTTTCTGCATGTTGAAGTAGGTTACCGTATGCCCCATCGAGCAGGCTCTGTATCCCATGGCAGTAGCCAAAAAACTTTTACCACAACCCGAGGAACCGGTAATGAGTATTGATTCTCCATTTTCAATATAATTGCCCATTGCCAATCGGTTTATCAGTGATTTGTCGATATTGCGTACTGGTAGTGTGTTCAGTTCTTCCAACGTTGCTTTGTAACGGAAGTTGGCATTTTTAAGTAGCCGGGCGGAACGATTAGCTGCCCGCTGGTCATGTTCGGCTTGCAAGAGCATCTCCATACCATCGGCTAATGATAGTTCGTTGAGTTTACGTGTTTCGGATAATGTTTTCCAACATTGGGACATTCCCGAGAGCCTGAGTGCTGTCAGGGCAGAATTGATTTGATCCATACTAATTGTTTTTTTTAATGAATAAATTGTTGATTAAAAACTGTTTGTCTTGTTGTTTATTTCCTGGCTTGATTACCTGTTAATTGACTTTTAAATTACTTACTTGTTACTGATAATATGCTTTACCTCTGATGTTTTCATGTTCAGGTAATGGTCTTTGTGGCTCTTGGGGATGTTCCATTTGCTGTAGCATGACTTTGTTTTCGATAAGCGAGCGTACAAACTTATAGGTGAGCACATTTTTATCCAAAGCCATCCGGCAGGCTTTGTTGTAAATCACAGGGTCTGTTTTACGTTGAAGTGAAAGTAGTCCATCGCAACGTTTGTAAAGCAATTCGGGTATATCGTTGGTTTTAAAAATAGACTCTATGAGCAAATAAAGCTCCTGTGAACGTTCCATTGCCTTTTTTATGTAATACTCGGGGCTTCTGTCCAGATAATGTTTGTGCGTGGAACAAAGGTGTTCGCGCAAGGTGGTGTAACCGTATTTGTAATTACGCACGTGTACTGCCACCAACTCGCCTTTTACATATATTTTCACCAACGTGCGGGTGTAAATCACCGTGGCTTTCTGTGAGATATGTTGGTATGGAACAGAGTAATAGTGCTTATCCCTGCCTAGGTAAATACAGTTGTTTTGTGCTACTTTAAGCTCACAGTAATACTTTATCTCAAAGGCTGTTTGTGGTAATGCTTTGAGGGTGTGCTTTTCGTCGGCCAAAAACTTTTCCTCACGTGAGTAGGGTTTTTGCTGCATACGGGTCTGGTTATGCTCATGGGTTTTCTCCCTAAGGGCTTGATTCAACTCTTGGAGAGTGAAAAACGTATGATTACGCAACTTGGCGTAAACACGCTGATAAACCCTGTGTACGGAACTTTCTACCAATGCTTTGTCTTTGGGATGGGCAACACGTGTGGGGATAACCACGCAGCCGTAATGATTGGAAAAATCTTCCAATACACTGTTTATATGCGGTTCATATCGATCGGCTTTTATTACGGCAGCTTTCAGGTTGTCGGGTACAAGAATCTTGGGACAACCGTCCAATTGTTCCATACAACAACTCAGAGCCCAGATAAAGCTATCGGTACTTTGATCAGGTACAGCCATGGTAAAGGTGTAATCCGAAAATGGCAAGGTGGCTACAAATACCTGAACCCAAATCAATTCACCGGTTTGTTTATCGACATACGATAGCTTATCGCCCGCAAAATCAACAAACAGCTTTTCGCCTGCTATATGACTTAATATGGCTGAAGGTTTACGGGCTACGGACATCTGTTGCAAGTGATAACAGAATTGGGAATGACCATATCCGTTCGGATATTTTGACTTGTACTCTTCCCACAGCAAACGTTTGGTTACGTGCTTGTTTTTAAGCTCCTTTTCCCACTGAGGAAACATATTCTTTACCACTTCGAACCTGTGGTCGGTATAAGCCGGAGAACCCGCGTGAAAACGTTTTTCCAACACCGGATCATCTAACTCAAGCAGCTGCTGAGGCGTTAATGTATCCGTGCGGATTTTTTGAACGTAGGCATTTACCGTGCCTTTGTACATGTTGAGTTGCTGTCCAATCTGCCGATTAGATAGCCCTGATACATGTAATTGTAATAATTGTTTGATAGTACTCATTCGTTTTACTTTTCCTGCCATGTGTGTATTTTAAATACACACAAGATAATCGAAAAAACCACAAATGAAAAAATACAGAATACTGGGTGCATATGCTCCGGATTATTCAAGCCCTCGAGCAGCAAGATCCCTGTGGAAAAGCAAATTACAACCAACTCGATTTTTACTCAAGTGGGTGCATATGCTCCGGATTCTTTAAGCCCAAGCCCTTGCTTTGCCCTTATTTTTGCCGATAATACTTTTTAATGCTTTGTAACACCAAAACTGGGTGCATATGCTCCGGAATCGGAAAACTTCCGACCCGAAAGCACAAAAAAAGTGGCTCATAAAAGCATTTCTGTACTTATTCTTCAAAAAACTGGGTGCATATCTGCCGGATTGACAGATTGAAATCGGAATCTTTATGACCCTTTTTATTCCGGATTGGTGGGTGGGTATGCTCCGGAATATGTAGGATGAATTGGTGTTACTAATGGAGGGTGTAAATCCAAATACCAGACGCAGAAAAAGATTCAATATTTCTTGAAAAAAGAATGTATATTTTCAGTGAAAATGCTTGTATAATCCACTGAAATATAGTATCTTTATAGCATGAAAGAGAAAGGAGCAATAGCAAATATGCAACTTCAACTTAACCTAATAATGGTAGAGTTGGAGCAGCAAAAAATGCTGCTTTCTATACTTCACACGGTAATATATTGAGATTTTGAAAATGTCTGAAATTTCAGATTTAACAAGCTATCAAATTCATCTTTATGCTTTGGCTGACCAACCTTTGATAAAGATGAATCTATTGC
>JBBSBD010000439.1:0-4249 GCA_038251675.1 Chitinophagales bacterium
AATTGGTGAGCAAAAAATAAAAAAGCCCGTAAACACTGAGTTTTACGAGCTTTTAATTCTGAAAGAAATCAACTTTGTCGGGATGATCCCGATACAAAATCGGGACGACCCTACCTTATTTTGTCGGGATGACAAGATTCGAACTTGCGACCCCACGCCCCCCAGACGTGTGCGCTACCGGGCTGCGCTACATCCCGAAACTGTAAGCCGCAAATTTATAAAATAATTTTATCAAAAAGGGAGGGGAGAATAGGATGATAATTAGCAGGGATGATCCCGATACAGATCGGGACGACCCCACGCCCCCCAGACGTGTGCGCTACCGGGCTGCGCTACATCCCGAAATCAATTCGTGCAAATCTGATATGAAATGATTAAAAAATTTGATTTAACGTTGAACTTAAGGTCTATCCAATAAATAAAAAACTTCGAAGCGCCGCCCCGAAGTTTTTTATTCTATTAAACTTTTTATTTTATGGAGTTATTGTTCCATTTAAAATGTACTTAATCTGAACCGCTTTTGTAGTGTCGGTTGCGCCTGGTATACCAAATAATAATACCGTATAAATTTTACCCTCTTCTAAGGTGATATTCCTGCTTGCATTAACCGTTGAATCGCCATTATCTACCGCTACAGACACATCGCCCGGTGTGACGGCTTTGAAATCTGAAACAGTTGTGAATGGTACATTACTATTGAACAGATCGGTTCCGTTGGCTGAAATAGTAACCAAAGGTTGAATAGTGGTATCAGGTATTGCGTTTACATAACGCACATAAGCCTCCCCGGTACCGGATGGTAAGCTATCTAAATTGTCCTTTACAATTACATTGCTATACTTATTATTTACACCAACTATAAAAAGAGAATAGTAGCTGCTGTCTTCAAATAACTGTGTCTTTGAAGCGAGTTGTATACCTGAATAAAAATCATAAGAAACTACATCCCTGTTACCTATGTATACGGCATTGTAACCTCCGGTATAGTTAGTGTAGTTTAATGGAGAATTGGTGAAATTGTTATTTGAAAGAGAAACGCCTACGCCATCTTTATCTGCTACAAGGTTTACTGCCATTAATCCTGCTGCTGGTTGACTCTTGCCCGTGTCCAGATTTTTTTTGCAGGCACTCAATAAAAATGCAATTAAAACGAAAGCTGTTAAAGGAATTTTATTTCTCTTCATAATCGAAAAAAGCTTTTTCATAGTTTACTAAATGATTTAAAAGTTTAGAAATTATATTAACGGTGATTACGAAAAACGATGCCAACACGCGTAGTGTCTTGTTAAAAAAATGTGAGAATCTATAATTCATTTTCAAAAAAAAGCAGATTAAAATACATGCCAAATAATCAGTAAACTTCATTTTAACCAAAACTCTTCTGAAATTAGTATCATGATTTTATGCAACAAAATGTTACTTGCTCAACACCTTTTGCCTCCTGAAATAATGATCATGATTTCATGAAATTCTTTAAACGGTTCCGGTTACTTATTTTTTGAGCAATAATGTTGTAGGTTGAATTCTACAATTGCGTCTAAAAAGCTATTACAACACTTAAACTTTTCATACTATTTTTAGTAGGCGTTTAATAACCTTCCTTTGCACAGAACCGATTGGGACCTTTTTGAGATGAACAGGATCACAAAGATTTAACGGGAAGAGATTTAAATACTAAACCGCTATTTCATTATTCCTATTCTTTTTTAAAAAGAATATCGTTACCTCGCCCGCTTGAATTCTGGTATCAAGAACCACCACTATTACTTACTAACCGATGAAATTCTGCCGCCTAAGCCCCCTTTATTAAGATATGAAGGGGCTTTTTTAACAATGCAAATGACGAAGCAAATAAATCAATCAGTTTTTAATTGTAATTAATTTTTTATGGCAAATATTCTTATAGTAGACGATAATCCTATTGTACAATCAGTTTTAAAATTTCTTATTGTTGAGAATTTCGACAGTTGCAATGTAAATGAGGCAAATGATGATGTTACTTCGATTCATGCAACGCGGGAAAAAAAGTACGATCTCGTTTTATTAAATGTTAATATACCTGGTATTGATTCGGTCGCCCATGTAGATCAACTCCTTTCATTACAGCAGGATTTGAAGATTATTTTGTTTGGGATAGATCATGAAGAAGTGATTTCCACAAAGTTTTTAAAAACCGGGTCCATGGGCTACCTTGCCAAAGGCGATTCTGAAAAGGAGATTAAAACAGCGGTACAAAATATTTTAAATAATAAGAAGTATATAAGTCCAAAATTGAATCACCTTGCAATGGCAGGATGAAACATAAACATTGACTGAATACTTATTGAGTCATCCTCCCCTTCAAGTCACTACTAAAAACCCATCTAAATAAAAAGGGTTTAAAATTCTCCCGAATTACAAATTAATATATTGTTAATGAAATTCTATTTGCTACTTTTTAATTAGCAAAGGGATTAATTTTATCAAGTTCGTTTTCTATTGCGCTACATTTTAAACGGGGAATATTCAGAAAGAATGAGAACGAACTATTAACAGCTTCTTTATCTTCAATGGTATTATTTTTGAATTAAATTGTACTCTGTCGTTATTTTATTTTCAATAAGTAAATTTTCCAGATGAGATTATCGTTGGCTGTACTTACAATGCTTCTGCTATCAATGAATACAGATGCCCAAAAATTTCATGTAAACTTATTTGCCGGCGCCTCCAATTACCAGGGTGATCTTCAAGACAAAAGATTTACATTTTCACAATCGCATTTTGCCGGAGGTGTTGGATTAACCTATGATCTCACCGATCAATTTGCTTTAAGGGGCGGAGTCGTTTTAGCACGTGTTTCAGGCGACGATAAACTTGGCAGAAATGTATTGAGGAACTTGAATTTTACGACCAATCTTACCGAATTTAATCTTGGGGGTGAATATTATATTACGCCACTAAATGAACATGCGCTTACGCCTTATATTTTTGCAGGCATTGCATTGTATCATTTCAATCCTTATACCCATGACACGACAGGTGTGAAATATTTTCTAAAGCCACTTAGTACAGAAGGTGAAGGATTTGCCGCGGGAGTAAAGAATTACAATTTGACTCAATTGGCTATCCCTTTTGGCGGCGGCGTAAAATTGTCTTTAAGCGACAATATTAATGTGGGCATTGAATTCGGGCTGAGAAAATTATTTACCGATTACCTGGATGATGTAAGCACCAGGTATGTTGACCAGGCAGACTTGTTGGCTAACAGAGGATCAAAGGCGGTGGAACTCGCTTATCGTGGAAATGAATTAAAGAATGGCGTGCCGTATCCGGCAGCAGGCACCATTCGCGGTGGTTCCAAAAATAAAGATTGGTACTACCTTACAGGCTTAACAATGTCTTTCAGATTGGGAAGTAGAAATGGCTTGGGTTTTGGCCGTCATTCAAAATATGGATGCCCCGTAAACGTGAATTAAGATTATTTCGCTTTAATTAGAATAGGAAAAAATACTTTTTTGATAAATTAGGCTTTATCAATTTTCCGGAAAATTACGATCCGTTTGGTGTATAATTACCTGCATAATTCTCCATTTATATTTCTCATTTAATAACTTCTGCTCGGCATCCCGCCCTACCTTTACTATCTTATGGCATATAACAATTTGCAGGAATTTATCGATCTTTTAGAGAAAGAAGGTGAATTAATAAGAATCAAAAATTTTGTGGATCCGCACCTTGAGATAGCAGAGATTACTGACAGAATCAGCAAGAGTAAGGACGGCGGAAAGGCGCTATTATTTGAAAATACCGGGTTTGAATTTCCGGTACTTATAAATGGGTATGGAAGCCAGAAGCGAATGTGTCTTGCGCTTGGAGTTAATGATCTTAATGATGTTGCCCGTGATATTGAAAGTCTTTTCAAAATGCTTTCTTCTCCTAAAGAAAATATCATAGATAAACTAAAACTCCTACCGAAGCTTGGCCAATTTGCAAGTTGGATGCCGAAAGTGGTGAGCAGGAGAGGAGAGTGCCAGCAGGTTGTTATGGATGATCCGGATATTACAAAGCTTCCTGTTATTACTTGCTGGCCAAAGGACGGCGGCCCCTTTGTAACGCTTCCCGTTATTCACACAAAAGATCCTAATAATAATTCGCGCAACGTAGGCATGTACCGTATGCAGGTTTTCGGCCCAAAGCTCACGGGCATGCACTGGCACAAGCATAAAGTTTCGGCAAAGCATTTTAACGAATACAAAAAAATGGGTAAGCG
>JBBSBD010000440.1:0-4210 GCA_038251675.1 Chitinophagales bacterium
ACGAAATAAGGCATCGTTATTGAACACTAAGCAACTTTCAATGGAAAAAACCAACAGAATGGAGTTTACTAAAATGGCAGTATTTCAATACCTGATTGCAAATACTGATTGGTCTGTTCCTTACATGCAAAATATCAAACTTCTATCAATCGATTCAATGCAATCTCCTTACGCTGTTCCTTACGATTTTGACCATGCTGGAATTGTAGACGCACCTTATGCAGGGGCGGCACCGGAATTAGAAATTTCTTCTGTTCGTGACAGAATTTACCGCGGTTATTGCAATCAGCTTAATATGGACTTTATTGAAACTTTCGAATTGTTTAATCAGAAGAAAAATGATATCTATAATTTATACACGAGCTGTTCAATGCTCAGCCCTAAATACTTAAAATTTATTACCAGGTTCCTGGATGATTTTTACAAAACGATCAATAACAATAAATCAATAGAAAACGTTTTTCAAAAACCTTGTACCACAAATGTGCGAATTGAATTGAAAGGATTGAAGAATTAAAAATAAAATAATCGATACAATGGAATTATAATAATTGAGGCAGGCACCAACCTTGTTTAGTTACCTGCCTTACTAATTTACATAGCGCCCAACTGGTGAAGAAATTTCTCCGAATTCGCTTTCACATTTGCAGCAGGATTCATGCTTAGCGCCTTTTTAAAATTGATGATTGCATTTTTTTTGTCGCCTTTTATGGCGTATGCTTCTCCAAGGCTGTCCCAGGTATTAGCGCTGGAAGGATGTTTTTGGGTATTTAGTAAGAGTATTTCAATTGCCTTATCATGATTCCCTCCATTGAGTAATTGATATCCGTAATTATTTAACTCAAACTCTGTTGCAGCGGCAGTTGCATCTTTCATAATTTTATCTGCTTCCGCGGTATTGCCCATTTCTTTTAAAATATTTGATTTGGTAGCAAGATTATTGAAATTACTGTTTTGAGCTACGGCCTGGTTAATCCATTTAAGCCCCTGATCAAGATTTACTTTATTCTGCAGTGCATAATTGGCGGCAGTTGAAAATCCTATCGAGTTAAACCCTATTGCACCCTTTAATTCTTCTGCTGCATTTTCCATTACAATTTTATCTACATCAAATTCTATTTTTACCGGAAATTGTTTCTTTTCCCAATTAAGTACCAGTTCGGAAGAAGTCTTTGTATCATTTATAAAATCGTAAGTCAGCATTTCTGTTTCAGGTATCTGGCGTGTTGTTATTTTGGCCCTTAAAAGATCGTGAGCGGGATCATAAAAAAAGCTTCCCCATGATTTGTAATCCTTGGATAAGATCACTTCGCCGGTATTGTCTTTGTTGATAACAAACGTTAATCCATAGGAACCAGTTGGAACAGGCTGTCCTTCTACCATTGCATCGTTTGAGAATTGAATTACCGTATTTTCATTGGCACCTGCACGCCAGGGTGCTGAGTTACCTGCTCCAAACGCCTGAACATTCCACCCATAAGGAACCAGGTTCCCCCATATTTCGCGTCCCTTTACAGAGGGCCTTGAATATTTTACAGATACAGTGGATATTCCTATAGTTTGCTGAATCATTGCCGCCGGGCTCGGTGTACGTGGTGTTGTAATTTGTGAATAGCCAGTAATTGATATCAATCCAATCAGCATTGTGGTCATCAACCCTTTTGAAAGTATTATCTGTTTCATACATTTTAATTTTGGTAAAATTTTTGAAATATTAAAATACGATTATCCAAAGGTATTTGTGATGAAATATGGGCTAATGGCGTTATTTGCGGGCAAAAGGCACGAATAAAATTTCAGTAGCAAAAAATGCGGGTTCATCAAAACAATCCAAATAACTGGGCATCTATCTGGTTGATGATCGTTCCAAGGTCTTCCTCATTTTCTGAGAATTTATTGGTATCTGCATTGATAATAAGAAGAGGGCCTTCGTTGTAGCTGCTTATCCATTTATTGTAAAACTCATTGAGCTTTTTCAAATAATCGAGGCGAATATTTTCTTCATATTCGCGGCCTCTTTTTTGTATTTGGGCTACAAGGGTAGGTACGGAAGCATTCAGGTAAATTAAGAGATCCGGAGGCTTCACCATCGTTTTAAGCGTTTCAAAAAAAGTATAGTAATTGCTGAAATCTCTTTTCGTCATCAGGCCCATATCATGAAGGTTGGGAGCAAAAATATTGGCATCTTCGTAAATAGTCCTGTCCTGTATGACAGTTTCGGTACCGTGCTGAATTTCCAAAAGTTGGTTAAGTCGGCTGTTTAAAAAATAGACCTGGAGATTGAAACTCCATCTAGGCATGTCTTCGTAAAAATCGTTGAGGTAAGGATTATGGTCAACATCTTCGAATTGGGGAATCCATTTATAATGCTTGCTCAATAATTCGGTTAAAGTAGTTTTTCCCGCTCCTATATTCCCCGCAACTGCTATATGTTTTGGTTTCTTTGATTTTGCCATTTATCTTGTCAGATTTAGATTGTATGATGAATGTAAGCTGCCAGATAAATATGGCTTTTAATTATGGAAAAGGTATTAATAAAAGTAAATCTAAAATGCTGAAATCTAAAAATAATTAAGGCCCATTGAGTTTCGTGCTATATGCATGGTGGCTTCGGCACTTGCGATTGCCCTTTCAGCCCCCTTCTTCATTACTTGTTGTAAATATTTTTCGTCTGCCAGTATTTCATTTACTCGTTGACGTATGGGAGCGATGAATTTTACCATTTCTTCCGCAAGTTGTTTTTTCATATCGCCATAGCGAATTGTACAATTATTATATTGTTCTTCGTAATTTAATAATTCCTCCTCACTGCTTACCAGCTTTTTTAGTAAAAAAAGGTTTTCAATATAGCCCGGTTTTGAAGAGTTTTTCTCTACAGGGCCACTATCCGTTTTTGCCTTCATTACTTTTTTTCTGATGACATCATCATCATCGGCAAGATATAAGGTAGCCATTTGATTTTCACTTTTGCTCATCTTTCCACCGCCGTCGAGGGAAGGCACTTTTACAAGATCGTTGCTAAAATTAAATGCAACAGGTTCCGGAAAAACATCTTCTTGCGAATCGGACTTATACCTGTGATTAAATCGTTTCGCGAAATTCCTCGACATCTCAAGATGTTGCTCCTGGTCTTTTCCTACGGGAACGAAATGCGCTCTGTGTAAAAGAATATCGGCTGCCTGTAATACAGGATAGGTAAGCAATCCTGCATTCACATTTTGCGGTGAAAGTCTCACCTTTTCTTTGAAGGTGGCTGTTTTTTCAAGTTCCCCCTTGTAGGCAAGCATATTTAAAAACAGGTACAATTCGCTTGTTTCGTGTACATGGCTTTGGCAGTATAAAGCTACTTTGTCCGGGTTAAGACCACAGGCTATGTTTTCTGCAAGAACTCTATGTACATTTTTTTTTAGTTCTTTTGTATCAGGATGAGTTGTGAGAGAATGCAAATCGGCAACCATGAAAAAGCATTCATAGTCGTCTTGCATTTTTACATAATTTTTAATAGCTCCAAAATAATTTCCAAGGTGTAAAAACCCCGTGGGCCTTATTCCGCTCATTACAACCTGCCTGCTGGCCGGCAAGGTTTCTTTCTTCTTATCCATAAGGCGGCGAAGATAAATAATTCAAATAGTTTATAAAGTGTGAAGTTATTCTATGAGGGAAGCTCGCTGACCGGGCAAAGTGCTTGACTCCGTTTATCATTTGCCGCCGCTTACCTCTCAAACTATGTTTTATATTTGCTAAATGAATGTAAATGATGAATTAATTGACAAGCTTGCAAATCTTGCCCGCCTTGAATTTAATGCCGAAGAAAAAGAAGAAATAAAAAACGACTTGCAGCAGATGATCGGTTTTATAGATAAGCTCAATGAACTTGATACTACCGGCGTTGAGCCCTTGCGGCACATGAGCGAAAACATAAATATTTTGAGGGATGATGAAGTGAGCGGAATGATAGGCAGGGAAGATACTTTTAAAAATGCTCCTCTTCACGACGATCAATTTTTTAAAGTGCCGAAAGTAATACGGAAATAAATTGCCGTAAGGCGTTGTAAATATCATGTTTTGTACCCGCACGATTTTTACATGATGCTCTGATATGGTATATTCGTTTTAATGAATTAAAAATTAAACAATAAAATAAGCAATGGCCCCAATAATAAAACTGGAAAATATTCAAAAGAGCTACATCATGGGGAAGCAGGAACTC
>JBBSBD010000441.1:0-4196 GCA_038251675.1 Chitinophagales bacterium
CGCAGCATCAATGTATAGGCAAACTTTTTCCACTTTGTGACATCGCCTTTGTATAACAGATCTGCATTTCCAAAAGTCGGTTTCGAGGGATCGAGCGCTGCCGCCGACTCATCCAATTCTTTAAACATGTCGAGATAAATATCTTTCTGCGTATCATATTTTGGAGTGAGGTTGTCTTGTCCGGACAGGGCATCTGTATAAGGAATATCTCCTGCAACATCTGTTAGCTGATCAAATTCATATACTTTGAGAATACGAACGAGCGATTTTTTATTTATATCGTTTGGATCTTGTACCGCTGCTTCCAATTGAAGCAGCCTGTTAAGTTTGTCGGTATAATATCCCGTAAAATCCGCGACAGTTCCGTTAAAGCTATAAAACTTGTCACCTATTGCCGGAACTTCCTTGTACGTGGAAAAATACTGCATCCCTTCTGCGATTACAGAATAATTGGAAGCTTGCATCGCCGTTATAGCCCCCGTAAAGAGATAATCCGGCACAGCAGTTTGTGTAGTGTTAGGATCAATATTTAGGTCGGTAAGGCTCTTTTTATTGCAGGATGATAACATTAAAAAAGCGGTGACCAATAATAAACATATAGTTTTTGAAAATTGAATTTTCATAATTTCTTTATTCATGAGTTGAAAAATTAAAATTTAATATTCAGGTTTAATCCGATATCACGGGTTCTTGGTTCGCCGGTTCCGGAAGTGCCGGTTGTGTTACTTACCGTTTGCCCGAACTCTGGGTCTAAACCTGCTTCTTTAACTCTTTTGTCTCTGTATAAAATGGCAAGATTGCGGGATACAATTGATAGGGATGCCGATTGTATTTTGATAAGTTTCAATTTATCAACAGGCAGGTTATAACTCAAAATAACGCTGCGAAGTTTTACAAAATCTGTTTTAAATACATTGACGCTTCCGGCATAATTATTACCCCGGTTATTGTAGTAGGTGTCCAGAAGATCCACGGCCCATGTCTTACTAAAAGGTGCGCCGTTTTGATCAACGCCGGATAATTCCAAACCGTTTTCCCTTCCGGGTAATGTTTCTTTAGTAAGTCCAAATCTTGAGGCATATTGCCATAGGTTGCTGTATCCAACTGATCCAAATTTTGCATCAAGCAGTATATTCAGAGAAAATCTTTTATACTTAAAATCGTTGGTAAGCCCCATTATGTATGGCGGATTAGCAACTCCCAAATTCTCCCTTACGCTTTGTTCATAACCACTGGTGCTGTTATAAACCTGGATCCCTTTTGCGTCTTTCAAGAATACGGGTGCCTGGACGGTCGCGTAAGGCAATCCTACCTGGGAGATAATATTTACTCCGCCGGAAATGCCCGAGCCAATTGTAAGCGTTGTCAACCCTGGAGCAAGACTTAAAATCTCGTTCTTATTCCATGCCATGTTATAACTCACACTCCAGCGAAAATTTCGTGTTATTACGGGGGTTCCTGTAAGTAATAGTTCAATACCACGGTTTCTTAGCGTACCTACGTTTTGGTTTCCTGCGAGATACCCGGAAGCATTTGAAATATCCGGTTGAAGAATATTATTTGTAGTCTCCCGGTCATAATAAGTAGCATCTATACCCAGCCGGTTTTTAAAGAATTGTATTTCAAAACCACCTTCAGATGTTGTTACCGTTAATGGCCTCAGGCCGGGGTTAGGTAACCTGTTAGACGCGTTGAGAACCGGTAATCCGTTAAATCCGCCGGGAGTAAGGCGGTATGTTTGATTGATAGCGTAAGGATCTACCGTTGCATTACCTACTTCTGCCCACGAGCCTCTAAGCTTAAGAAAGCTTATAACATCAGGAAGTTTTAAAGCATCAGACAAAATAATACTACCACCTATTGAAGGATAGAAGATAGCGTTGTTGCCAACATTTAATGTCGAAAACCAATCTTTTCTACCGGTAAATGAAAGATAGAAAATGCGTTTAAAATCCAGGTCAACAGAACCAAATAATGAATTTGTTCCAAAATGACTTTCACTTCTATTCGCAACATCAAGTGTGTTTAGGTTTGTATAGCTTATGAAATTCGGAATAATAAAGTCCCTGCCTGTGATACTGCTCAGAAGGGCATTGTGCCTTTCACGGTTTACGCCGGCGAAGGCACTAATGCTAAAATCTTTTAAAAATTTTGCATTGTAATTTATAGTAGCCCGGGCGTTGCCTATGTCATTTTGATCTTCATAAGAGTTATAATAACCTTTTGGGGTAAAGGCAGTTCCGATAGGTACATAATTGGACCTTTCTGAAAAAAGAAAATCTTTTGAAATAACTCCTTTAACGAATAAGTTGGGTAAAAAATTTATTTGTATGCTTCCCGAGCCGATAAACCGGTTCCTTGTATCATCATTACCTGTCTTGTTTACCACAAACCATGGATTTGGCGCCGCCGGTACCGGGTTCCACTGTATTTCATCTCCATTTTCATTATAGCCCGGTGCAAGAGATCTTACGTCAACAGTATTCCCAATCAGGTAAGTCGCCCAGCTTGGATTCAATTCGGCATAACCAACGTTAGGCCTGTTATGTCCTTTTTCATAATTGTATTGTGCATTTCCTTCTATTGTGATGAAGTCGTTTTTCCCCAAATGAGAAGTCACGCTTAAGTTGGTGGTCTTCCTGTCGAATGTTGAATTTGGTGTTTGCGCCTGGGCGTCTAAATCTGAAATGGAGAGCCTGAAATTCAGCGCATTGCTGCCGCCATAGAAAGCTACTGTGTTAGTGAAATTTCTACTGGGGCGATAAAAGTTGTTGACATTGTCTTTTACGTTGACAGGTGAATAAGGACGCTCAACTCCATCAAACTGAACTACCATAGAGCCATCTACTTTTGCACCATAAGATAATCTGCCTGCGCTAAGTGCCGCAGCTTGTGTGGCTGGTTTTACACCATCATTGCCTGAACCATATTCATATTGATAATTTGGAAATGAAGAAGGAGTTCCATAAACAATATTTGAATTAACGTCAACACCAATTCCCTTTTGCGCTCTTCCTGATTTAGTAGTGATCAGAATAACGCCGTTTGCTGCCTGGCTTCCGTATAATGCAGCCGCAGCACCACTTTTTAAAACAGTGATTGATTCAATGTCATCGGGGTTTATACTTGATATTCCATCTCCTGTATCGTAATTAAATCCGGTGCTGCTGGCTACTGCGCCGCCATTTCCATTATAAATAGGCGATCCGTTTACAATATACAAAGGCTGGTTATTGGCTGAGCCATTAATGGCACCAACCCCGCGAATAACGATCCTGCTCGAACCA
Source organism: Chitinophagales bacterium (assembly GCA_038251675.1). Taxonomy (GTDB): domain Bacteria; phylum Bacteroidota; class Bacteroidia; order Chitinophagales; family Chitinophagaceae; genus Ginsengibacter. The sequence goes on from JBBSBD010000441.1 coordinate 3,288, forward strand.
CCGGGGCCAGATGCAATTTGTGTAGCATCCACTCCCGCTATTTTTCCTGTTAGGGCGCTTGCAACATTATTTTCACGGGCTTCCGTAAACTCGGAGCCCTTTACTTCGGCAGTGGAATATACAAGCCCCCGTTTACTTTTCTTAATTCCCAGCGCGGTAACTACAATTTCATTCAGTTCTTTAGTTTCGTCCTGGAGACTTACATTAAGCAGCGTTTGATTATTTACGGCTACTTCGCTTGTTATAAATCCAATGAAAGAAAATACAAGTGTCCCATTGTCGGGAACGTTAATGGAATAATTACCTGAGATATCAGTAGATGTTCCAACCGAGGATCCTTTAACAGCAATACTTACTCCTGATAAAGGATTACCTCTGGCATCGGTTACCTTACCGCTTACAATATTCGCATTGATGGTATATGGCACTTCGTAATCTTTCAGCTCGGAATAAGATATCAATTTTTTTGATCGCATTATTAAAATCTGATCTCTTACCTGCTTATAGGTTAACGAGGTTTTCGCCAGTGCAATTTTTAAAAAGTCTTCAACACTTATTTGACTGATTGGCAGGTTCAAATTGCGGATGTTTTTAACCTCATCTTTTCGATACATAAAATGATACCCTGTACTGGCTTCAACTTTTTGAAATGCTTGTATAAGGGTTTCATTATTGAGCCCCAGCGTTATTTTAACTTCATTAATTGGCTGGCTCTTTAGTGGTGTCGCAAAAAGCAATTGGACTGATGTAGTAATTAATATTGTAGCAGTTACTATTCCAATTCTCATAATGTAGTTTATGATTGATTTTTCAAAGGGAAATTTCTTCTTAACAGTTGATTTGAAAAAATTATGGAATTCCCCGGTTAATGATGGAAGATTCATAAATTTGAGAAGTTTTAAGTTAATA
>JBBSBD010000442.1:0-4192 GCA_038251675.1 Chitinophagales bacterium
ATTTCTTTCAATGGGAGACTCTTCAGCGATGTTTGCCTGTGCCATCACGGTTTGTTGCACACGTATATGGCCCCAAAAGCTGAAAACCTTATTACTTATTACATTTTGGAAACCATTAACAAAGCTTAGTGCAACTATCATTACAGCCACGCTTATCATGGTAGCGGTAATTGCAAGCCCAATAATGAAACGTGAAAAAGTTTTTTGCCTGTTGAAAGCTATACGCTTTGCAATAAAAGATGAAACATTCAAACCCCTTAAATTTGGTATCTTGTAAAACTAATTTTTTTTAAAACATTTAAATGAATTCATTGAGAAACTCCTCTTGTATTTTCTTTCAAATTGCCTTCTTCCTTATTTTATCCCCATTTGGTTACGCCCTTGCTCCCGATAGTATTTACATGAATAATATACGGAGTGCAAAATTGTACACTTATGGCAATCAGTTAAACATGCCCGTCATTAATCTCTCCAGCGGCGACCAGGTCGAACTTCACTTTGATGATATGGATACTGACGTAAAATATTATTATTACACATACCAGCTTTGCAATAATGACTGGACGCCGGTAAACCTCAGCCAGTTTGATTATCTCAAGGGTTATACACAAATGCGCATTACCAATTACCGGTATTCTTCAATAGCCTACACACGCTATACCCATTACCAGGCTGTATTACCTGATAGGGGGAGCTATCCCATAAAGTCCGGAAATTATATTTTGAAAGTCTATCTTGATGGAGATACTTCAAAGCTTGCTTTTACAAAAAGATTAATGGTTGTTCAAAGTAAAGCCACGATCATTGGGAATGTCGTTCAACCTTTTGCGCCGGAATATTTTCGTACTCGTCAGCGCATTCAATTTTCTGTTGATGCAAAGGGGATTGAGGCCTTTAATCCGCAGCAGGTAAAGGTTGTGGTACTTCAGAATTACCGGTGGGACAATGCCATGAAGAATATGATTCCTACATTCATCAGGGGAAATGTTCTCGAATATAATTCACCAGATAAAGCAGTTTTCCCCGGTGGAAAGGAGTGGCGATGGCTCGATCTGCGGGATTTTCATTTGCAAAGTGATCGGGTGTTAACTGCTGACTACAAAAAAAATTCTACAGACATATATGTGCGTCCGGATGGACCAAGAGAAGGACAGCGATATGTTTACTATCGTGATTTTAATGGCATGTATTCTATAGAAGCCATTCGCGGATTAAATCCTTTTTGGGAGGCGGATTATGCCACGGTTCATTTTACTTTCGTACCTCCTAACAATGTAGCTTATCCTAATAAAGATGTCTATCTTTTTGGACAACTCACCAATTATAATTATGCCGACAGCCTTAAAATGATATTTAATCCGGAAAAAAGAGTATATGAAACCCACCTCTTTATGAAGCAGGGCTATTATGATTATACCTACGTAGGAGTGGATAAAACCAATCTTTCCGTGAAGGTTGAGTTTGATGGAAATTATTACGAAACTGAAAACCTGTATACCATCCTGGTTTATTATAAATCATTTGTTGGCCGTTCCGATGAATTAATAGGCGTGGCAACTTTTGATTCCAGAACGGATAGGCCGGGGTTGAGTTTTTAATTATGGAGTTATAGGTTGTCAATCTTTTGAAAGTTGGCAACCCTCCGGAACAAACGAACTGATTAAAATAATTCGTGGCTATAAATTCTTTCAATTAGTGCGATTAGAATAATTAGTGTTATTAATTATTATATTTGCAGCCGGCAAGTCTTATACGGCCAGCTCCTATAGAACTCCCCCAGGATCGGAAGATAGCAAGGGTATATGGTTGAGCGGTGCGATGTAAGTAACTTGCCGATTTTTTTTGTCTTAGAATTGCATAAATTCTAAATTCAATAGAAACTACCCAATTTTAACCGCTCCCTAATTTTAGCCTTATACTTTTGGCCAACTCATTCATTCCATTTTAAAGAAATATCTTTGTACAAATATTTACATCATTCTAAACAGATAATTAATCATGAAATTTTTTATTGATACTGCAAATCTTGAACAGATAAAAGAAGCTAATGATCTTGGTATTCTTGATGGTGTTACAACCAATCCGTCTTTAATGGCAAAAGAAGGCATTAAAGGTTCGGAAGCTGTAAACAATCACTATAAAACAATTTGCGAGATGGTTGATGGTGACGTGAGTGCGGAAGTAGTGACAACGGAATTCAAAACAATAATTGAAGAAGGTAAGAAGCTCGCCGCCATTCACAAAAATATAGTGGTGAAAGTGCCCATGATACCAGAAGGAATCAAGGCTATCAAATGGTTTACCGATAATGGCATTCGCACGAATTGTACATTAATATTCAGCGCGGGCCAGGCTATCCTCGCTTCAAAGGCAGGAGCAGCTTATGTTTCGCCGTTCATTGGCCGTATTGATGATAGCGGTTGGGATGGGGTGGAACTTATTGCACAGATTGCACACATCTTCGATATACAGGGGTATGATACTGAAATTCTTGCTGCCTCTATTCGCAGCCCGTTACATATCATTAAGTGTGCGGAAGCTGGTGCCAATATTTGCACTTGCCCTTTGGATTCGATTATTGGTTTAACAAAGCACCCGTTAACTGATATCGGGCTTGCGAAATTCCTTGCTGACGCTAAAAAGTTTGCCTAAGTCGTTTTAAAATAAATGCCCTGCTGTTCTTTAAACCGGCAGGGCATATTTGTGATTTCACAGGTGTTAACTCTTTTTTCTTCGCGATGATTTTTTTGTATCCATTTCCTGCATCAGTTCATCCATTGTTTTTAATTTTTCATCGTTCGGTTTTTTCTTTATGTACATGGTAAATTCCTTGCTTAAAGAATGATCCGATTTTAAAACGGCTTTAATGGAAACCTTTTCTTTAGAGAAATTATTATCAATCCAGAGACTGTTTCCTGAAAATTTTCCATCGCTGGATGTGAAAATGATATTGCTGGTATCAAGGGGAATATACTGCCCGCCAGCTAATTTGCCATCTATATTAATATAATTGTAAGTGCCTTTTTTGAGGCTGTCGGTATATAAGTTTACGTATATCGCCTCAATCTTTTGAGCGTTTGCAGCAGAAGTAAGTGTTAATAAAAAGAAAAATAGAAATTGCTTCAAAAAATTATTTACAAACAGATATAAAAATCTATGCCAGAGTTGCATTTCCCTGTTTTAGATTTTACATCAATAAAAAATTTGTGATTTTAAAAATTTCCCCACATCTTTGCAATCGTAAATGAAAATTAATAACACATACAATAGCTGGTGGCATACAATCAACTGATTGTGCCGCATTGCTGTTATTTGTGAACTAAAATAAATACAACGCCCTGGCACTAAGCCGGGGCTTTTTTTATGCTATGAAGAAAATAGAATTATCAACCTCGTACAAAAAATTACTGGCGGATGTTTTTACGCCTGTAGGAATTTATCTCAGGCTCCGGGACAGGTTCAGAGATACCATTCTTTTAGAAAGCACTGACTTCCATGTAGGCGAGAACAGCTATACATTTATCGGCATTAATGCCATAGCTGGTATTGAAATACGAAACATGCAGGAGATTGAATATAAATTCCCTTCTGAAGATCCTAAAAAAGTTCCTGTAAATAAGACCAAAGGGATTGCTAAGGAAATATGGAACTTCATGCAGAATTTTAATATTGCTGAGCCTGCAGGTACGCCTGTGAATATGGCGCAAGGGCTATTTGGTTACACCACCTTTGATGCGGTTCAATTTTATGAAACTATTCAATTCCAGGTTTCGAAGGCTTCACCCTCAACCGATCTGGAGGAGGCCATTCCATTGGTTCGTTACCGGCTATACCAATACGTTATTGTGATCAATCATTTTAAAGATGAATTGTTTATTTGTGAAAATCATGTGAAAGGAGTAGAAAGTGAAATCGAAGTGGTTGAAAGTCTTATTAGAAGCAAAGACGTGCCGGCTTATCCATTTGCAGTAAGAGAAACGGAAACCTCGTCTCTGACTGATGCAGCTTATATTGAACTCGTAAAAAAAGGAATTGCGAGCTGTATAAGAGGAGATGTTTTCCAGATCGTGCTAAGCCGCAAGTTTCAGCAAAAATTTTCAGGAGATGAATTCAATGTGTACAGGGCTTTAAGAAATATAAATCCAAGCCCTTATCTTTTTTATTTTGACTATGGCGATTATCGCCTTTTTGG
>JBBSBD010000443.1:0-4189 GCA_038251675.1 Chitinophagales bacterium
CGCTATTTTGTGGGATGAAAAGGGAAAGATTTTATCAAAATTCACAGGGCACAATGGAGTCATTAATTCAGTTGCGTTTTCTCCTGATGGAAAATCAATCCTTACCGCTTCAGAAGATGGAACATCCCGATTATGGGATATAAGTGGAAAAATGAGGCAGGTAATTCCACAGGAAACAGGGGTTCGCTGTGCTGTTTTTTCGCCCGACGGTAAATCTATTCTTACCGCTACAAACCGCTGGGGAGAAATGGCGCGACTTTGGGACCTGCATGGCAAACTTATCCATGAATTTTTTGATATTACTTACTCTGCAATGGGTGTAACTGCCCTGGCATTTTCTCCCGGTGGCAACTCATTCGTTACGGTAACAGGGGAAAATAGATTATGGATTTGGGATCTGCATGGAAAACTTCTCAATGAGATCGGCCCGCTTTCTCAATCAATTACTGCGGTAAAATTTTCGCCCGATGGAAAAACAATTCTTACGGGATCGATAGATGGGACAACTCGTCTTTTAAACTTAAACGGCAACATCGTACAGGAGTTTAAAGGACAGGCAGGTGAAATTGCCAGCGTAGATTTTTCGCCCGATGGAAAATATATTGTCACCGGGTCGTATGATGGAACTGCCAGGGCCTGGAAGGTCTCCATGCCAATGGAAGATTTTCTAAAGAGTGATAAGATAGAACCCTTATCGGCCGGGCAGGTTAAAAAATATGGGATTGACCAGGCGCTATCGCAAAAGCAATAATGTTTTATTTATGTGAAAGAAGCATTCACCATGGCGAGCCACTGCCATCCGATCTTTGGTACTAATGACTTACTTAGGTTGAAACCAAAGAGCAGCATTAATTTGAAATGCTCCTCTTATTACATGTATGAAATATTTTGTGTACTTTCCTGTGTCAAGCCATTTTTATGAACAAACGATTGTTATTGCTTATACCCCTGTTTTATATCAATACTGCCTCTGCGCAAAAAGCAAAACAATATCCTGTAAAAGTGGGAGAGATCCCCAATAAAGTTCTTCCCCGGGAGGCGATGTATCTTTCGCCTGCTTTCAATAACGGCACTGCTTTTTTTAGAGACGGGGCTTCTTCTGAAAGGCCCTTCAATTATAATTTTTTGCTTGATGAAATGCATTTTTTAGATGATGCCGGCGACACACTTGCTATAGCAAATCCTGAGATGCTTAGCTCGGTCGTTATTGATTCCATAGTTTTCTATTTTGACCGGGGCTACCTGCGCCAGCTTTCGAAGCAGGGAAACTATAAGCTCGCGGTAAAGCAGGAAATGGTGCAGATCGCAGATAAAACCCGGGGTGCTTATGACGTTGCTTCAGGATCTTCTTCGATAAAAACCTATGGGTTCATCAACAATAGTAATAGCCGCATCTATAAATTACAAGTAGAAAAAGATGTGTTGTTTAAAGAGGTAAAATCCTATTATATAGCTGATGCTTCCGATCATTTCCTGAAAGCTGATAAGAAAAGCTTTTATACTCTTTTTGAAGGAGATAAAACCAGGCAATACCTAAGAGCGCATAAAGTAAATTTTAATAATGAAGAAGATCTGCGGGGCCTTCTCATATTCTGTGCGAAATAAGTTTTATACCTGCCAAGGCCATTTTTTTACGTATTCATTTTACACAAAATAATTTTGCCAATCCCTTTTAACAACGTTTATACTTTACACTTAAATTTGTAAAGTCCGCATAAATTGGTTCATTTGTTGGCAGTGTAATCCTAAAATGCTTTACGGATATGGCAAAATTCTCCTTTGCTTTTCTCTCAATTTTTTTTGTAATAATTATGACGTCTGCTTATAATAAACAACCCGTTGCCAATGAAGTGCAAACCGACGGCCCATACGTGCAGTATGATGGCGGCCAGGTTTTGGTAAATTATATTGTAAAAAAGAAGGGAAGAAAACTGGTGAGATCCGAGAACATCGGCGCGGAAATGAAAGAAAGTTTGCGATTAAAAGTAATGACAGATATTCTGGAAAAATCTTTCCAGGTAAGGCTAAAAAGAAAATTAGAAAATGAAAAAAGTGAATACACCGGCATAAAGAAATTGCTGGCACTCTCTGATATAGAAGGAAATTTTGGCGCCTTTCGAAAATTGTTACTCGCAAATAAGGTAATTGATGAAAATTTCAACTGGACATTTGGCGATGGCCACCTGGTATTGATCGGAGATTTTTTCGACAGGGGGCAACAGGTTACTGAAGTGCTTTGGCTTATCTATTACCTGGAAGAAAAAGCGAAGGCAAAGGGAGGCTATGTTCATTTTATTTTGGGCAACCACGAAATAATGAACCTTACCGGTGACCTCCGTTATACGCCACAAAAGTATTTGGATAATGCCAGGCTTTTATCCGAAGACTATATGGCTTTGTATGATCAAAATTCGGAATTAGGCCGGTGGCTTCGCACAAAAAATATAACAGAAAAAATAGACAATATTATTTTTGTTCACGGGGGTATATCCGGCAGCGTCAACAGGCTAAACATCTCCATCGATGATATAAATTCAACGGCCCGTACTTATGTTGATAAAGATTTTGATGAGAAGAATCAGAAGGCCACCACCATTTTGGGCGACCTGGGACCCTTCTGGTACCGGGGCTATTATGACAGAACCGATCGGAATATCTTATCACAAATCGACAGCACACTCTCTCAATATAATATTGAGCACATCATTACCGGCCATACCATAGTGGCAGACACAATAAGCAGGTGGTACAATGGCAGACTGCTTGATACAGATGTTCACCATGCCGGTGGAAAATCAGAAGCCTTGCTTATTGAGAACGGAAAATATTACCGGGTAAACGCTGAGACCGGAAAGATATTCCTGATGGAAGAAAATGAACCAGGAATTTCAAATTAAAAACGTTTCGGATTCTCTTCCTGACCGGTAAATAAATAAAGTTTACCAGAAATGAACCGGCCTCGTGCATCGACGGCTATCTTTATTGGTGATCCTTATAAAAAGTTTAACTTCATTATCCATTCGATTTTGCGCCTGCATTTTGTATTTCTCTTACTCATTACAAATAATCTGTTATGAAAAATTTTCGAAAAAAGCTATTATGGTTTGCATCGGTACTAGTCTTAGGTCTCACAGCATATACTTATGAATCCCGGGAAGAAAAGACGGCCGTAATTCCAGTTGAAGATTTTTTTAAAAACCCCGAAAAGTTCAGTTGGCGGATTTCAGCCGACGGTGAATACATTTCATACCTGGCGCCGTATAATGGACATACCAATGTTTTTGTAAAGAAAATTGCTGCCGCAGATGCTATTGCGGTAACCAACGATACTGCGAGAAATATTTACAATTATGAATGGAAAGGCAACCGCATACTATATCTGCAGGATGTAGGTGGCGACGAGAATTTTCAATTGTTTTCCGTGGGACTTGATGGAAAGGACCTAAAAGCATTAACACCCTTCTCTAAGGTAAGAACACAAATCCTTGATAACTGGCGATACATTCCTGGTAAAGAAAAAGAGATAATGATAGGGCTCAACAAAAGAAATTCCCAATATTTTGATCCGTACAGTATCAATATCGAAACCGGTGAAATGAAAGTTTTATTTCAGAACGATGATAACTATGATAGCTGGTTTACTGACCATACCGGTATAATAAGATTAGCTACAAAAACGGATGGTGTGAATACAACCTATTATCAACGTGCAACAGAAGCTGACCGGTTTGATTCGGTTCTTACGACTTCTTATAAAGACAATTTCAACATCCAGTTTTTCACTTTTGATAATAAGAACATTTATGTATCCAGCAACATAGGTCGGGATAAGGCAGCCATTGTGGAGTATGATCTGGCCAATAGAAAAGAAGTAAGAGAAATTTACAGCAATCCTGATTACGATGTTGACGGGCTTAATTATTCGCCTAAAAGAAAAGTGATAACAATGGCCAACTATACTTCCTGGAAAGGCGAGCATCATTTTTTAGATAAGGAAACCGAGGATGAATATAAAAAGATGGAAGACAAGTTCAAGGGCTACGAAGTGGGCATTTATGGAAATAATAATGCAGAAGATAAGTTTGTTGTGTGGACGGGAAATGATAAGCTGGCCGCCAAATATTATTTCTATGATAAAAATTCAGGCACCACGAAATTTCTTGCAAATGCTATGCCCTGGCTTAAGGAG
>JBBSBD010000444.1:0-4135 GCA_038251675.1 Chitinophagales bacterium
CATCAGACGAAAATAAAGTAATAGCCAAACAAGGCGGAACGATTGCAGGAAACACAAGGAAGGAGATTGAAGCAAAGACCGGAAAAAAGATTGTGAGTAAGCTAAATGCTAAGAACATTATTGAAGGAAAACCAAAGCGAAAAAAATTGAAATAACAACTAAGGTTTCCTCTTGCAATTGTTGGTGTTGCGTGATTGCACAGTGCAATTCACCAACAAGTGTACTGAAGTAGCTAACCGTATTTTTGCCGGTGAAGAACACCTGCAAGCGCGGGGGACTAAAAATGAAGCTATTGTTTTTCCTTACAACCGCAAAATGCCGCTTGCATGTCATGTTGTAGAATAGATAGATGATAAATGAGTCAATTCATCATGGTAGCAACAAAAAAATATTTTACTTTTATAAAAACTTTGAAACCTACCATGAAAAATTCTAATCATTTGATGATTGCAGTATTCGCAATTTTCATTTTGGCCTGCTCAGCCGACAAAAAAACGATTGAAGATAATTCATCAAAGACAGCGCAAACGGAGGATTGGTTTTTTTTGCTTCAGAACAATTCCCTCGATCAGTGGCAGATGTTTAGCGGTGGCGAGATGAACGGTTGGGAAGTAATAGATAACGAATTGCGCGCATCGGGAGCAGGTTGGGACGCTAACCAAGATATCATAACAAAAAACGAGTACGAGAATTTCGAACTATCCCTAGAGTGGAAAATTGAATCCACAAACAGTTCGGGGATTTTTTATCTTGTGGGGGACAGTTCGGCTGGCCCGATATATGAATCTGCCCCTGAGTACCAAGTAATGGACGATGCTGGTTGGCCTGAAAAGATGAAACCCAACCAATACACAGGCGGCACTTATGCCATGTATGCCCCGGAAGGTGGCCAAGTAAAACCGGTTGGCGAATGGAATACCACAAGAATTGTTGTTGACATTCCACACGTAGAACATTGGCTAAACAATGTAAAAGTAGTTGAATATGAATTGTGGAGTGATGACTGGCGCGTACGAAAGTCTGAAGGAAAATGGGCCGAAGTTCCGAATTACGGGTTAGCAAGATCAGGACATATAGGGCTGCAAAATGCCGGCAAGGTTGTTTACCGCAATATCAAGGTGCGACAATTATAATTGTTAGATAACTTGCCGATTCGTAAATGACCGTGATCACGCAAGCGTCCCGTTTGTGTTTCATTTGCTCCCTTTATTTTGAGGATGTTTTGTGCGGTATAGCGCGCAAGGTGACCACCAAATGTTTCAATACTAACCTAATTTCAAGTTACATCATACACATGGTGAAAAGACACCAACATGGGAGGCAGCGGTACTTGAAATGGAAAATAAAATTCTCTCACATCCCCAACATTACAAACGCGCCCCAATAATAAGGGTCTTTATATTTAGTCATCAACTGCAGTTGCGCTTGCTTAAAGGCTTTAGCCTTGCTTCCGCCCTTGGCAAGGTTTGTATAGAAGTTAGTCATCAATGCCTGCGTGGCTGCATCATCTACTTTCCACAAACTCATCACCAACGCTTTTGCACCCGCTACCTGAAACGACCGCTGCAACCCGTACACACCTTCACCTGCGCGCACATCTCCTAAACCGGTCTCGCAGGCACTTAATATAATCAAGTCAGTTCCTTCAAGATCAAGATTCATTGCTTCATACGCAGTAAGCACACCATTGTCATTACTCTCAAGGTTGGGCAGTACCTCACCTTTTAACGTTGGCGAAGCACCTGCTAACAAAATACCTGACCGTAGCAGTGGATTATTCCGCGCATTCTCTTCGTTCACGCCCGCGGCCGATTGCTCAACATCGGGTTGGAAGTAACCATGCGTAGCAATGTGTACAATGGTAGGGCCCTTCATCGATTTTAAAATTGCTTCAGTAGCCGTCTTTTGCAAGTAAGGTGTTGTTTGATACCCGCCCGTCTTTAAAATTTTCACAATGTTATCAATTTCAACTTTTGTTCCCGGCAAGGCAGCGACTGCATCGCCACCATAATCGGGGAAACCCAAAAGAAAAGCATTCTTCTTAGCCGCAACGGGCTTTCTGTTTTTCAAGTCAAGAATATCTTTTGAGTTCCCAACCGTTATTAAGTCGTATTGATTTAAAAAATAAGGACCATCATTTTTTTTCAACGTGTTCAAACTAATTTGATTGTACACCCCATCCGGAGAAAGGTAAAGAGTTTTCTTTCCCGCTAAAGCGGGATCAATACGTGCCCAAAACTGATCGTATGAATATTGATCGGCTGACTTTTGTTGAATCGCATTCCGATAAAACTTCGCATACCGGGTTTCCAATTGATTTCCATTATCAAGTACAACGAGCTTTGGCGTTGCAATGCCCTTCGTAAGGATCAATGCAGCATATTTTGAGTCAGCCGTAAAATCCTTATCGAATGTGCGAATGCGAATTAACTGCACAACCGCTTCGGTCTCAGCCAGCGCAGCAGCAATCTGTGTAAAACTTACTTTCTCAGCCGAATAGCCTTTTGAAAAATCACCAGAACGTTGCGACAGCGAACGTTCGATGTCATTCGCCTCTTTTTCAAGAGCAGCTAAATCAATTTTTTGCGCTGTCAGCTCTTCCTTCGACAAGGAATAGTAACGCGCAAGCGTTTCTTTTTTATCAAGCCAGGCTACATACTCTTTAATCAATTCATTGTCGCCACTAGAAAGAATTGCCTTTTTTATTTTATTAGTTGAGTTAAGAAGCAAGCCTTTGGTAGCCATCTGGTAATCATAAAGATTTTTAACTACTTCCGGTTGCGTTGCCGCTGCCTCTAAACAATAATTGTAATAGCGTTGAAAGCGTGGTTGAAGCACATCCCAGTATTTTGTTTTCTCGGCTTCGCTCATAGGCGGAAAATACCGATTGATAAAATCCAACGACTTATTCATGGCTATTTCAAAACCAGCGTCTGCTTTTGTGAAGTCACCTTTCTTCCAATAAAGTATGGCAAGGTCTTCCTGCGATTTTACATAATCAGGATGGTTTGTGTCGAGAACTATGGCGCGAATCGCGAGTGCATCACCCAGATTTTTCTCGGCCTCATCAAAGCGACCTTGCATGCGATAAAAATTACCGAGGTCATTTACTACTTTCGCATAGTTAGGGTTGTCCTTGGTTTTGAATCGCTTTAAATAAAAATCGGCAGCCCGCTTCAGGTAATCTTCAACTTTGTCCATTTTATCAAGTTGGATATAGAGTAAGCCCAACGAGTTGAGAATGCCACCATAATAAGGATTATCGGCAATTACTTTTAATTTCTTCTCCAGCTTTAAGTACACTGCTTCTGCTTCTGCAAGCTTTCCTGTTTGCTGGTGCAACAAAGCCAGGTTGGATTGAAAGCCCACCTGACTGTTCAGGTTCAAATTCAATTTTTCTACAATCGCTATTGCTGTGTTAAGTTTCTGAACGGCTTGATCCACTCGGCCGATTTCAGCATAAAGAATGGATTGGTTGTTTAGTACAACTGCATATTCTTGAGACTCGCTTCCAAATAACTTCTCAACTGTTTTTAACACTTCGCTAAAATAATTTTCTGATTCATTGAAGCGCGCTGTTTCCTGGTAAAGTACAGCCATGTTATTAAGCGAAGCAGCGTAGGCTTTACTCTCCTTTCCTAAAGTTTGCTCGCGAATAGAAAGCGCTTCGGATGAATGATATTCCGCCAGATTATACCGACCCATCGTTGCATACAACAATCCGAGGTCGGCTAGTACTTTACTATAGTTAATGTTTGACGTTAGATTCTCTGCTTCATAAGCGAGTTTTGCTTCCAAAAATGAAATCTCAGCTAGTTTGAATCTTTTAGCTCCGTACAAAAATTCAGCACGATCTAAAATATCGCGACACTGTTGAGCAGGGGATTTTGTATTGTCATTTACCTGCAGATTTTTTAATGTTGATGCACCCTTAACAATAGACTCGTCTCTACCGCGCACATTCATCATACCCGAATTATCAATTACCGTGATTGCGTAATTGAAATCGGTAGAATCTAATTTGTCGCGACTGGCATCAATCTCATCATTGCCGCGATCTTTAGCAGCCTGTTTAGCTCTTTTTAGAAGTCTATCACCCACACCACCCAACTGTGCCTTGCAAAAAAGTGGCGCA
>JBBSBD010000445.1:0-4125 GCA_038251675.1 Chitinophagales bacterium
TGTTTACGCATCGGCCTCAGCTTTAGAATAAATTAACGGGTTCTGTTTATCGTCATTTAGTAAATCTCCTGGCCTTAAGGCTGCGACCTGTTCGCTACTCAAAATATTTTGTGTACCGTTAAATACATTTCCATCAGGCATGAAAGCGCAGGTCATTGCCCTCCTGTAACCCGGCGTCATGTTGGCATTTGCGCCATGTATAGTAAGACCGTTGTGAAACGAACAACTACCCGCTTTCATTGGCGCAGCGACTGTTTTGGAAGATTTTAATTCGGGATAAGTTTTAAATATATCATCCATGTTTTTTCCTATGCCCGCGAGTTCAAACCTTGTTTTTTTAGAAGAACCGGGAATAAAAAATAAGCATCCGTTTTCCAAAGTAGCATCATCAAGGGCTACCCAAATCGACAATGCCCTTCTGTCGCTAAAGCTCCAGTAGGGGGTATCCAGATGCCATGAAGTTGGATTAGCCCAGGGCTTTTTTATGAGTGCCTGGTCGTGCCAGATACGAATGCCATCTACGCCGGCAAGAGTTGCAGCCATTTTTCCAATGTGTTCATCGAGCATGATGCTACGCATCTTTTCACTATCCATCCAAAGGTTCAACAATTGGTCAAATACCTTATCAAAATAATCTTTATCCTTATCATCTCCTTCACCATATACTTTTGCCTGGCCCGGTAGCTTAAAACCATTTCGTTTTATAACAGCCTCATCTACCGCATCTCGCCAGAATGCAAGTTCGCCTGGCGATAAAAAATCGTTGATAATGACATAACCATTTCCCTGGTAAAAATCAATTTGTTCTTTCGAAATGTTGTGATTCATGGGCCGATATTAAGTAACTAACAAGCTTTTCAAAATTGTATTCCAAATCAACAATGGCATATTCATCAAAAAGAATAACAAGCATCCGCAAGCAAACCGACACGGCACACATCTGATTGTTACATAATTTTTATTCCCGGAACATTTTGTTTCGTCATTTTATATTATAAGTCCGGAAGCTTCCATGGCTTTCTATATAAAGGCATTAATAATTCGTTCGCCGCTATATTATTTCCAAAATTTTTACCCGCCTCATTCCATTCAACTTTCGAGTTAGTGCGAAGCGCAATATTTCCCATGTGGGTGTACAGTGCGGCTAATCTTCCTACCTCAATCGGGCACACAGGATCTTTACGTGATCGCAAACAATCGATCCAGTTCTTCACATGAACTTCATGAGAATCGTGACCGGTTTGTCTTGGCAAAGCCGGCACCTTATATTGGCCATTTTGCATTTCAGGAATAAAATCAAATGAAGACCTGTCAATCACAATAGATGCATCGTTCCCGATAAAAGCGAGGCCATAACTGCGACCCCATGGACCGGTTTCTATGCCTGCTGTATTTTGCCACGAAATGGTGTGATCCGGCATTTGCCATGAAACATTCATGGTGTCGAAAGTTTCATGTGCATGATCTGGATAGGCAAAATTCCCCCCCGTCGCAACAACTGATAACGGACCGGCATTAATGTCTTTCGCCCAAAGGGCCATATCCATTAAATGTACACCCCAGTCGGTTATAAGTCCTCCTCCATAATCCCAAAACATTCTCCACGAGCCATGAAACCTTGCTTTATTAAAACTACGTTGCGGTGCCGGGCCAAGCCACATATCGAAGTCAATACCTGCAGGTACGGGTTCATCAGGCACTTTCGGCTGACCGACACCGTAATTGAAATTTGCCCATACATTTGTTTTCCGAAACTCTCCAATCTTTCCTGCTTTTATTAAATCCATTGCAACTTTCCAATGATCTCCACTCCTCTGTTGCTGGCCGACCTGCACTATTTTATTATATTTTCTAACTGCTTTTACCATGAGATCGCATTCACCAATGCTGTTTGCCAGGGGTTTTTCAACATATACATCTTTACCTGCCTGGCAGGCGGCGATCAATATGTAGCAATGCCAATGATCCGGCGTTCCAATCATCACTGCGTCTATATCTTTATTATCCAACAGCTTCCTGAAATCTTTATATTGTTTGGGTTGCTTGCCTTGAATTTTCTCAATGTCCGCACTTCTTTCCAGGAGCACCGCATCATCAATATCGCAAATAGCGCCGCACTCAACGCCAGGTTGTTTTAGTGCCTGCCGAAGATCAGCCATGCCTTGCCCTCTTGCACCAATAAGCCCCAGCACAATTTTATCACCTGGCGAATTTTTTGCGGAACCAAAGGAAGACACTGCTGGAGCTAAAACTGATACCCCCGTAGCAGCAATAATTTTAGAAGTATCCTATAAAAATTGCCGCCTTGATTTTGTCATGATAACTATTGTTTAAGTTAAAAAGCTTAGCGAAAGATTATTCTTTTTTACAGCCGTCGCATCAATTTATACAAACGCATTTTTATTATAAACAAATTACTAAAAAAGGTACGAACGTGCTGAATAAATATTCGCTGGTTTTTCAATATAACTTAAATCCTATTTAAACAATGTAATCACGCTATTTGCCGGTATCAGAATAACATCTGTGCTATTCACATTTCCATAGTCCTTTGCATCATCTGTTGCAGAAGTAATAACCTTCAAAAATTGCGAAGGCAAATTATTACCTGATAATTGTACTGCCTTCGCTGAGGTAGCGTCGTTTATTAAAACAATCGTTGTTGTGTTACCGGTAACATTTTGAAAAGCCAATGGATATATATTGGTTCCGTCGGCAGCATTTGCATCAATCCTTACGGCGCCAGGACGTATGTATTTGTAAAAATTTTTTGAAACAAAATAGCGTTTGCTTTTTTCTCCTGATGAACTCATCAATGAATAAGAATCAAGCGTGGTAGTACTTAGTGACCAATGCAGCCACGCAGAAATATTTCCAAACTTAATTGCGGTGTACATGGCTTTGGCTAATTTGATTGCGCCATCAAGTGTATTTTCGTATCCTGAGGTCTCGGTCATCCATAGCGGTTTATTGTATTGAGCACCCCAGCCATACATAGTCTGCCACGTTTGTGCGCTGGTGGAAGCCGCAGTTACGCCATCGAGATCGTAACCATGCACAGCAATGATATCAGCGTATTGCCTGGCCACCGGATCAGCCAGCGTTGGTGTAATCATGCTTTCAACTCCCTGCAAATAGCCAACGTCTTCAGGCAAAAATAATTTTGTTGAAATGCCCTCGTCTTTGAAACGCTTCCCAACTACTTTCAGAAGGTCACGCATGGCATCTCCATCATACACACACGAAGAATAAAATTGTGAAAATCGCGGTTCGTTTTGAATACTCAGGGCGTAAATATCAATACCTGTTTGTTGTTTAATAATTTTGATATAGGCCACACACATTTCAGCGAATTCATCATACATGTCTGTCTTCAACTGGTTAGTCGCTGCTGTGGGATTAGTCGTATAGGCAGGAGCAGAATTCTGATTTTGTGTTCCGTTACCAAGCTGGTTATCATATTTCATCCAAACCGCGGGACTCCAAACAGAGACAATTAATTTTTGCAAACCCGCTGCCTTCATTTTAATTAAATAATCCAAATGTTCACTTAACGGTTCATCCAATCCATTTACAGAAGAATTAATGTTGAATTTTGAAAGATCGGTCGTAAACGGATCGCTGTTATCATTTACAGGCTCAAAGCTTGTGGTTAAATTATCGCGAAGAATGGTAAGGCCAAGATCATTGATTAAAGTATTTACAAACGCATCAGTAACAAAAGGCCCCTGGGCCCAATATTCCTTTAGCGCACCGAAGCCACCAAATCCCTCGATAGTTTGGAATTTTTTGCTGATATCTATTAAGACGTTGACTGTTGCCGTACTTATGGCTGTTGTTACTTCTACGGGTGCTGAATTTCCATCACTCACTTTTACTTTTACTGTATAATCTTTACCGTTTGCATATTGAAAAGTTTCAGAGGCAGTTCCGTTCTTTAATGTTCCCTCACCAAAATCCCAACTGTAAGTTAAAGGGTCAATATCCTGGTCAGTAGCAGCCACAGTGAATTTGAATGTAAATGGATTTACAGAAATAAGCTCAGAAGTAATACTTGCCTGCGGTGGATGATTTACTCCATTACTGTTATTCCCGCTTCCCTTTTTTGAACAGGCAAAAGCTAAA
>JBBSBD010000446.1:0-4114 GCA_038251675.1 Chitinophagales bacterium
ACAACCAATTCCTTTTTACCTCCCTGGTAAAATTTCCCTGAACCTTGGTTTAGATCAGCGCATTTTTCACAACTATCTACATCCTCCGGATGATAATACTGAAAAACCTATCTATCTGCTCAACGAGGTTTTCCTTATTTGATTTTAATTTAGTTTCCTCTGACCCGACACCAGACCTGGTGCTTCGGCTGAATCTGCTTTTCAGAAATAACTCATTGCACAGGCATTATCTTAATTAATCATGGGTTCTATACATGAAAAAACCATAAAACATATCCGGGCCATTTCTTTGTTGAAAAGGATATGGAAAGGATTTCGAAATTTCTTTAAAAAGGATTGCTGTAAAGAGTAATATGGACAAAAAGGAACGTTTAAAAATTATTGAAAAATCCTCTAAACAAGTTGGACCGGGGGTGTTTTATTCGACTATAGTCGTCATCACATCATTCCTTCCTGTGTTTTTACTGACAGGTATGGAGGGAAAACTCTTTCACCCGTTAGCTTATACAAAAACATTTATCCTGATTATTGATGCGTTTCTTGCGATCACCCTGGCGCCTGTCTTAATCTCATTTTTTCTGAAAGGAAAATTAAAACCTGAAAGTGCAAATCCGGTAACACGTCTGCTTGAGAAAATATATACACCCATTATTTCATGGTGCCTGGAGTGGCGTAAAACCGTCTTAACTCTTAACATCCTTGCACTCCTCATTGGCGTTGCAATGATGCTAAGAATGGGCACTGAATTTATGCCGCCACTGGATGAAGGTTCCATTCTCTTTATGCCTGTCACTTTGCCGGATGTTTCAAACAGTGAGGTCAAACGCATTTTACAGGTGCAGGATAAAATCATCAAATCAGTTCCCGAAGTACTAAATGTATTAGGCAAAGCCGGTCGTGCCAGCACGGCAACTGATAATTCTCCGATCAACATGATTGAAACCATCATCCTTTTGAAACCACAATCGGAATGGAGAAAAGACCTTACGAAAGATGACATCATCAATGAGCTCAATGCAAAGCTGCAGATTCCGGGTGTCGTCAATGGTTTCACCCAACCTATCATCAACCGAATAAACATGCTTTCAACGGGAATCCGGACTGACGTTGGTTTAAAAATTTACGGACAAAACCTTGATTCCATTTATACCCTTGCGACAAGTATGAAAAAAGAACTGGAAGGGATCAGTGGTATCAAAGATTTATATGTGGAACCTATTACCGGTGGAAGATATGTGGATGTAACGGTGAAGAAAGACGAAATCGGAAAATACGGCCTGAGCGTAGATGATGTCAACATGTATATTGAAACTGCACTGGGAGGAATGAACCTCACCTCCACTATTGAGGGGCGGGAGCGCTTCACAGTGAATGCACGATTCGCACAGGACTACAGGAATAGTCTTGATGCCATAAGGCAAATTCCGGTGAAGACGATGAACTATGGCACAATTCCATTGTCAGCAGTTGCCGAAGTAACCATTTCGGAAGGCCCTCCGATGATCAACTCGGAGAATGCAATGCTGAGAGGTACAGTATTGTTCAATGTGCGTGAAAGAGACCTCGGAAGTACCGTAAAAGAAGCTCAGGATAAGTTGAATCTTATGTTTCAAAAACTTCCAAGAGGATATAATATTGAATGGAGCGGACAGTGGGAAAACCAAATTCGGGCCAACAAAACATTATCTCTCATCATGCCCATCGTGTTAGTCATCATATTTATGGTATTGTATTTCACCTACAAATCACTGAAGGAAGCTCTACTGACGATGATCACTGTTCCTTTTGCATTGATAGGCGGAGTGTACATGGTTTATTTCTATGGCGTAAATCTTTCTGTAGCTGTTGCTGTTGGATTCATTGCCTTATTCGGTGTGGCAGTAGAAACAGCCATGCTCATGATGATCTACCTGAATGAATACATGGAAAAATTAGTAGCGGACAAAGGCAATTCATCAAAGACGATCACGCAGGCTGATTTACGCAAATACATTATGGATGGAGCGGTACAGCGTTTGAGGCCAAAGTTGATGACGGTTTCTGTATCGCTGTTTGGACTGATACCTATTCTGTGGGCAACGGGGACAGGAAGTGATGTCATGCTGCCCATCACCATACCATTGATAGGAGGTGTCATGACATCCACCATTTATGTTTTGCTTGTCACGCCTGTTGTATATGAAATGGTAAAAGAAAGAGAATTAAAAAAACATGGGAAATTAATGATGCCCGGTCTAAATAATGAGCAATGAGCAATTGGCAATTGGCAATTCGAGCGCAGCGAAGATCCCGCCTTTATGCAATAAAGTTGCGGGAAGGCAATGGGCAAATAATAATGGGCAATTAGCAATTAGCAATTAGCAAAATACAATTAGACAAAAAAAAAGTAAATTCGAGTATACTAAAAGATATGGCAATAAAAAACATACGGGAAACTAAAGTTTACATACTTGCATTTGAGTTGGCGATGAAAATTTTTGAAGTATCAAAATCATTTCCAAGGGAAGAGATGTATTCCATGACTGACCAGATAAGGCGTGCAAGTAGAAGCATTTGTACAAATCTTTCTGAGGCGTCTCGCAAAAGACTATATCCTTTACACTTTGTTTCAAAAGTATCTGATACCGATATGGAAAATTGCGAAACACAAACATGGTTACAGTTTGTCTTGGTATGTAAATATATTTCTCAAATCATACACGATGAATTAATGAATCAATCAAAGGAAATCGGAAAGCTATTAAATCACATGATTCAAAATCCTGATAAATACTAATGAATAATTTTATAAAACAATTATCCTTTACGTTTTGTCAATTGCATATTGCCTATTGCCCATTGCCTATTGGCTATTGGCTATTGGCTATTGCCTATTGCATTTTGCTTATTGACTATTGCCAATTGCTTTTCTCAGGTACTGACCCTTGACTCCATATTAGCCAGAATTGAGATCAACAATCCAATGCTCCGGATGTACGAGGAGCAAATCAATGCTGTCAATGCTTACGCTGAAGGCGCAAAGAGCTGGATGCCGCCTACGCTTTCATCAGGGTTCTGGCAAGCACCTTATAGCAGCATCGGGAACGGTATGTGGATGACGACGGCTCAGCAAATGATCCCGAATCCACGAAAGCAAAGAGCCAATTATAAATACATGCAGGGAATGTCATCTGTTGAAGCAGCCGGGAAAACTGCAACTCGAAATGATTTATTCACAGCGGCAAAACACGATTATTATGAATGGGTTGTATTAAAAAAGAAGTATGCGCTCTTTATTCAGGAAGATTCCTTGTTGGCCTATATGGTGCAATTGGGACACCTAAGGTATACCTATAATAAAGAAACCCTTAATAACATATACAAAGCCGAGGCAGATCTTTATGAACTTCGAAACATGCAAACCATGTTGCTCAGCGACATGAAAATGAAAAATGTAGAGCTAAATACATTGATGAATACAGACAAACAATTTGCTTTTGACATAGATACTGCTTTAATTCCCAGATTCTATGAAGTGAGCTTGACGGACACTTCTGTGATTTCAGCATCACGAAGTGATATCCGACAATACGATGCATCCATTGCTTTGATACGTTTGCAACAACAATTTGAACAGTCAAAGCGCTTGCCTGAATTCGGGGTTACCGTCAGTCATATGCAATCTTTAAACGAAATGCCCAATCGATTTTCTGCCATGGGAATGATCACCATTCCGATTGTTCCATGGTCAGCCAGAGAATACAAGGCAAATATCAAAGGCCTTGATTACTCAGCAAATGCGATCAGCTTTCAAAAGCAATCTCTACAGAATGAAACGACCGGCATGATAGCTTCACTGCAATCCCAAATCTTGTCGTCCAAACAACAACTATCGAATTACGAAGAAAATATCCTGCCTTCTTATACTAAAAGTTATCAGTCTTCTATCCTTGCCTACGAACAAAACACAGAAGCATTGTTTGTTGTCCTTGATGGATTGAGAATGTACCGAATGGCAAAGATGAATGAATTGGACGTATTAAATACACTGCTGAAGTTACAAGTCGATTATGAGAAAGAATTGGAAATACGGTGAATTAACGAATCAATCCGAAGAAGTCGGAAAGCTCTTAAA
>JBBSBD010000447.1:0-4106 GCA_038251675.1 Chitinophagales bacterium
ATTGGCTAAAAAGGGATTAGTAAGCGATTATTTTCACTTTGATGACGGCTCAACTTCCTTCTCTGAAAGTTTTTATAAGAGAGCATCGCATGTGATGAAAGATATTCCCGTTAACACCAACTACTTTATCGCGTTATATTTCCTTGGTCATTATTTGGATACAGATAATGTTCCGGAATATTTACAGCAGAAAAATTTTTCTACAATCAAAAACAATATTGATAAAATCCATCCTGTATCGGCAGACAGCAAGTATTGGCTGCAGCAGCAACCTGCAGAAATTTTTGATGCT
Organism: Chitinophagales bacterium; assembly: GCA_038251675.1. Classification (GTDB taxonomy): domain Bacteria; phylum Bacteroidota; class Bacteroidia; order Chitinophagales; family Chitinophagaceae; genus Ginsengibacter. Next base: position 293 of record JBBSBD010000447.1, read on the forward strand.
TTCGCATTATCAAACATCTGCGAATTAATGGATGATGAAGACACATACAAACTTTTCAGTGAAGCAATTCGTACGGCTAAACCGGGGGCAAAAATTATATTCAGAAACCTGATGGTGCCAAGGGAAATACCCGCAGGCCTGCAATGTAAAATAATAAAAGATGAATCACTTAGTAAACAGATACAATTCGAAGACAGGTCATTTGTATATGGAAAAGTAGCAGCATATAGTGTAATGAAATGAACAAGAATAGTAACAAAAATTACTTGTTTCGTTTGATTTTTTCGGTTATCTCTTGTATAAAAACTTTTTTATTATGTCACTTCCACAACATAATGCTACGCAACAGGTACACGCGGTGAAAGGCAGTTTTTTGTTCGGAAGCACATTTGATATTTTACAGAATCCTGTTGCATTCCTGGCGAACCTTTCAAAAAATTATGGCCCGGTTGTAACCGTTCGCTTCGGCGGAAGAAAATATTATATACTACAACACCCGGATTATGTCAGGCATGTTTGGCTTGAAAACTATAAACAATATCGTAAGCCCGGCGCTACAAAATTACTGCGAATGTTTTTGGGAGAAGGCCTTTCAACCAGTAACGGCGAACTCTGGCTCAGGCAACGAAGGCTTATGCAGCCCGCATTTCATAGCAAAAAATTGCAATACTTTACCGATATAATCAATGAAGAGGTAACTGCTTTTATCAACCGGCTAAACGAAATTGCGGATAACACAAAAATTGATATAACTCATGAATTCCTGAAGTTAACTATTCGAATTATTAGTCGTTCAATGTTTGGTATGCATTTCGACGAAGAAATATCTACAATGGTAAATGCATTAGATGAGTTGGCTTCTTATGCTGCAGCATGGATGATGAGTCCGGTAAAAATCCCAACAAACTGGCCAACTCGGGCCAACAAATTCTTTCAAAAAAACTACAAAGTATTTGATACAATCATTCATAAAATTATTGATACGAGAAGAAATGAAATGGCGAGTGGGCGTTCATCGGTTAATAGCGATTTATTAGATATGCTGTTAAATTCTTACGATGAAGAAACGAAATCTCCTATTAATGAAAAATTGTTGCGGGATGAAGTAGTTACCATTTTTATGGCAGGACATGAAACGACGGCCCAAACACTTAGCTGGATGTTTTATCATCTTGCAAAAGACAAAGAAATAAATGAAAAGATAAAGGCAGAAAGTAAACTTGTTTCCAATAATAAGCCTGTTTTGTTTGAAGATATTACAAAGCTTATTTACTCCAGGCAGGTAATACAGGAAACACTCCGGTTATATCCGCCGATATGGGCAGTTGTTCGTCAGCCAATTAAAGATGACACAATACATGAATTTCAATTGCGCAAACAATCAAACGTATTGTTGAATATTTATGGGCTTCATCATCATCCGAACTATTGGGAACAGCCGGAAAATTTTTATCCGGAACATTTTAGCGTAGAGAAAGAGAAATCGCGTCCCTCTTTTGTTTATGTTCCATTTGGTGGAGGCCCCAGGTTATGTTTAGGACACAATTTTGCGATGCTTGTAATGCATATTGTACTTTGCCGGGTTGTTCAATCATTTGAATTCATTGTGCCGGAAGATTATATTCCGGTGGTAGAACCAAACATTACCCTACGTGCTAAACAAGGCATTCAATTAATGAAAAAAAATCAGAATAAAAATATTAAAATGCAATGACGGAATGAGCATTTACCGCTTAACTATAAAACAAATTTTTCATTATGAAAACAGGCGATATGCGCAGCGTAACAGATCATCCCTATAAGATACCCGCAAAAATAAACCTCGCAATTTTAGTTATGTGCTCAGTGTTATATTTTGTGTTGCTGTATGCTTCTTCACATTGCAGTACGGGCTGGATATTTTTGTATGGTTTTTTGTTTGCCATCGTGATGATTCCGGTTTATTCGCTGATACACGAAGCAGAACATAACATACTACTTCCAGACACGTGGTGGAACAATTTTTTGGGAAGATGGCTTTGTTGTATGTTCATCGTTTCGTTTTCATTTTTCAGGCATTGTCACCTGCGGCATCATAAAAAAAACAGGACGGACATTGAAATGTGGGAATTGTACTTTGAACACCAGGTAAAATGGAAACGCTATGGCAATCTTTACCTGATGATGTCGGGGTTGGCCTATCTTTCTTTATGGTTATCAGTATTCTTATTTTCTTTCGCCCCTTCACTATTACATATTGGATTCTTCCAGAAGCATACAGAAATTGCGGGCTTTCTTGAAGGTTGTAATCAAAAAGAAAAAATAGAGGTGATGCGTTGGGAAAGCTGGCTGGTAATAGGCTTTCAAATAGCTATCTTCTTCCTATTGCACCTACATTTCATGCCATGGCTGATTCTTTTTTTAATCCACGGTTTTGTTTGGTCTTCGCAGAATTACGTTAATCACGCTTTTAGCCCAAGAGATATTATTAATGGCGCCCACAATTTAAAAATACCCTTATGGTTAAAACCCGTTTATCTTAATTTCAACGTCCACCTTGCTCATCATCAAAATCCACGAATACCCTGGATCCTCTTGCCAAGGTTTATACGGAAAGACACTCACCGAATTGGTTTCTTCAGAAATTATCTGCGGCTTTGGAAAGGGCCAAAATTAACCGGCGAAGCCGATCCTTCATTTGTTGACATTTACAACGATAAAGATTGATGTAATTTTTATGAATAATTTTTTCCCCATACCTGTTTACTCCTTTTTCAAAAGCGCCTATAAGTATGGAGGCTTTTCAGGCAGAGGATTTTTACACGCTTTACCATGGATTGTAAAAACAGCAGCAGTTGAACCATTACGCTGGATTGAACTTATGAGGTATAGCAAGAAAGTTCAATCGTATAAAATTGAAAGAGATCCCCTGTTTATCCTTGGTTATTACAGAAGCGGTACCACTTACCTTCAGCAGATGTTTATGCAGGATAACAGGCTTGGTTATACATCGTTTTATCAAACAATGTTCCCGGAACTGATGCTGACTTTTGAAAAAAGCATGACTCCTGTTTTGGAAAAAATAACGCAAACTTTTAGAACTCAAAATCATTTTCACAGGATACCATTCACGTGGCATTCTCCTGGTGAAGAAGATGTAGCAATATTGTCTTTAATGAATGCAGAGGCCGCTCAATGGGGTGTTCTTTTTCCATACAGCGCAATCAACACTTTTACCAAGTATGCTCTTTTCGAAAAAATTTCAAATAAAGAAATGCAGGAATGGAAGGATAGTTATTTGTACCTGGTAAAAAAAATCTCCCTCGCCAATCAACGTAAAACTTTGGTTTTGAAAAGTCCGCTTAACACTGCACGTATAAAGCAATTATTATCACTGTTTCCTAATGCAAAATTTCTATACATCTCAAGGAACCCGGTTCACGTGTATGCCTCGTGCAAAAGATTGTGGGAAATGATCATTAAAAAATACGTGCTTGGAAATTACTCAGCAATTAACCTACAAGAGATAATACTTGAAACTTACTCAGGCACAATGAACAGCTATATGAAAGATAAACTGTTGATTCGCCAAAGCAGGTTAATCGAAATATCGTATGAAAACTTTATTAAGAAACCGGTTGAGATATTACAGCAGGTTTATGAAAAACTGGAACTGGGAGATTTCGAACATTGCAAAGATGCAATGAACAGGCATGCGCATGGGCAAAAAAATTACAGAACTCTTGAACATTCACTCAATAGCTATGAGCTAAACACAATACACGATCAATTGGACCAGCACATAAAAAATTGGAAAGAAATAAAACAGCGCACA
>JBBSBD010000448.1:0-4100 GCA_038251675.1 Chitinophagales bacterium
TTAGCTCCAATTTTTTATAAGATTTTCTTACCCCAATTTAGAACACTTTTCTTAAATAGAAAGTCAATACCAGTAAGCTTCTTACTCTTATTTTTTCTAATGGCCGTCATTAGAAAATTTAGCTAATGACGTTTTTGGGATAAAATTAGTATTGAGCCAGGAAGGCCGATAAAAGATTTTTTCACATCGGTTTAAAAAAGGGCGGTGCAAAACAAGCCACGGATAATTGGAAAAGCGGAGAGGCGATCGTCAACTCAGAAGGCTAAACGGTTTTGCGTGCAATTAAAAACCACGCGGAATATGAATTTTTTTTTCAGCTTACAACAATCTCATCCGTATAAACGGACATCGGCTGTCCTGCACGGATATGCCATGAAGGCGCGTTTAGCAGGCTTTCCGCGTGGACTTTTACATAACGTATCGAACCGGTGAGATCTGCATGAAACGAATGGACGGAAATTTTACTGATGTCGGGATTTTCTGCAGGATTAGGATTGTTTGGGTTGTCAACACGTATCGTATCGCTGTATTTTTGTCCATCTGACGACGTCGCATAGCTCACGTATACGGGCAATGCCATCAAGTGCCAGTCGGGTTGAGCCTGGGGATTAAGAAAGTCCATGTTTACAGAATTAACCGGCATCACTTCGCCAAGATCAAGAACAAAATCCATGTGGTCCCCTGTGCAATAAACCCAGTTAGGATCAGGCGACTGCCATGATTCATAAGATGCAAAGACCCCATCTGTCAGGCTTTCCACTCCCTTCGATTTAGCGCCGGGAGTCGTGATGGGCGTGATCGTTTTTTTAAATGCTTTATCCTTACCGGTTTTTTCCATGTTGGTGAAGATCCGGTTGTAAGCTTCCTGGAAGTGTTCCGGGCTGCCGCTTCGCTCTCTCACCAGTTTAACTTTTTCGCGTACGCAGCCGTCGGTAAATTGTTTTACCAGCGCTATCATTTCGGGTTTGCCTGTTACCATACCATCAGAATTACGCTGATACAAACTCCGGGGCGTGTCAATTTCGGTCTTGCCGATTTGTATCGCGGCATACATAACGGGCAAACGAGCTACCTGTACCCGTCTCAATAATTCCGGGTCGTCGCTTACAGCTTTTTCGGCACTATCAAAAATTTGGTTGTATTGCGGCATCATCTCAGCAGATAGATAAGCATCCATTGCATCAACAGGATCTCCAAAAATATTTAGTTTCATGCGGCTTTTTACCAACGCCTCATGCATGCTGTCGATATACCGGAGAATGTACGGACCGGCGGCGCCGTAATAACGAGTCAGAAACTCGTCCATGATCATTTTTTCGTCGGCATCAGGATTCCACATCAGTTTACAGATAATATAGCTGCGCAATAGAGCCATCTCCGCCGCAGGCTCTGAATTTGCCTGCATAAATAAAGCGTTCACATGGTTGTCGGTATAAAATTTAATGTTTTGCTTTAGCGTGTAAAGATTAGGAAAAGGATCAAAAAAATTGGTAAACTGGATATTATAATCCCATATCAGGATATCCTTTGTCAGGGCGCCCCAATCTTTCAAATCTTTTGAAAATGCCGGATCAGTCTCATACACCGGTGCCTGCCTGCGGCTCTCAATATTGCAGAGCATGATATTGACATTAGGCTCAATCGTGATATTCTGTGGCGCTTTACGTGTGTACCAATAGGCCAGTGTTGAAATAATTTTATCCGGGATAGCCTGAGCCAGCTTATTAACGAAATAAATAACGGAGCCGCTCGGCACACCGCCGCATTTTTCATTGAGTGCTTTACAATCATCGCATTGACAATATTGGTCGTTATCATTCTGGCTTACCGACCAATAGGTAGCATCTGGTTTCTCCTCTATCTTTTTTTTAAGGTTACCTATTAATACATCCGCAACTTCCTGGTTTGATAAACATAATTGCGTAGCGGGTTGTCGCACACCATTTCTCAATGAGTAGTACTCGGGATGGCTTTGTCCGTATTGTTGCGGAGGTACCAACGTATTAAACGTATGGACGAATAAACCCCAGTCGCTCCTGGAGGAAAGCTTGTTCCAGTCGGAATATTCCTGGTCACCCATCTGGCCATAAGATGTTGTGCGGTATCTGATGGACGGGTTAAATGTCTTATCCTTTTTTGCGAGGTTAATTTCTTTTGCTTTGGGAACATACACGTAATCAGGTGCCAGTTTCCTGAAGCCTAATCCTTCAAGGAAACCGTAAACGCCATAAAGCACCCCTTTTTTATCGCCCCCGGCTATGATAAGATTATTGCCTGCAGACTTATATGAATACCCATCTTCCTGTATGTTAGTAAAATCAACTTTTTGTTTTGTTGCGTAATTCGTCCTTCCAATATAAAAGGCCTTTTCACCTTTGAATTCATTTTCCGAAACAACGGCAATTTCTGATGCGGCCAATTTCGATAAGTATTGCCCCAGTTGTTGTGCGGCCTGCTTCTCCAGTTCATCGGCTTGCGAGGGTATCACAATTTGATAGGCAGATATTTTTGAAGCTGCTTCATGATTTCCTGGTTTTGCATTCACGAAGCCCGGCACAAGGGTTATTCCGGCTGCTAAAAGCCCTGAATTTTTTAAAAATTCAAGCCTCGTTATCCCGCTGCGTTTCTCATTGTCTTTCATTCCGGTATTAATTAATTGACGATTCAAGATAGGATCAAAGATAGCAAACGAGGCTTTAAAAGCCACGCTACATCTGCGCCAGTGGGGCGAGTAAAGACAGGTTTGGTTTTCTAAAACATTAGATGACAAAAAATAATTTAGCGATTTGACCCCTAAACTGATGTTGGTGATGCAAGGCAGCAAAACCATTGGCGCAAACACGCAACCATGGGCGGTTCTTTTATTTATTTGTAAATACTTTTGCCGTTGAAAGGAACGACCAATAAAGGTAAAAAATGGGAAGAGTAAAACTAACTGCCCGACTTTAATTACTTTTTTTATGGCTTTTTTATTGCGGGATGTTTTATTGTACAGTAAGAGAACCTAATATTAAGAGACTTTTCCCGGCATTGACGGTCAGTGAGGATCCACTCTGAAACACCACAGCCAAATCAAGTATACATGCCCCGTTTATAACAACGCTGTAGCCTGATGGCAGCGTGGATGGTGGTACGATACCGCCCGACCAGTTGGCAGGGTTGCTCCAGTTGCCTGAACCGGTAAAAGTAAAACTGGTTACTGCAGCGCCTCCCAAAGTAAGCTTAACCAACTCGTACCCGCCTGTGATGCCGCTACATTGTCCTGAAAAATAAAAGTCGCCGCCGTACCCCGTGAACATAGGATCTGAGCTATAACTTAATATTTGATTATTGGTATTTTGAACTTTTATAAGGCCTGTACCTGCAGCAGTGCCATCACTTTCCCATACAGAATAATCAAAATTATTAGTCATGTATAATTTACTGTTCCATATACCTGCAAATTTTGAATAGGGCGCAATGGACTTTACCAGTTGGGTGCCCGCATCGGTACCATCGCTCTTCCATAACTGGTACAGGTTACCATATATGATATACAGCAGGCCATTAAAAACTATCGGTGTAGGCTGGCCGCCGGTGGTGCCTGCTATCACATCTTTTACGAGTGTGATGGTTACATCATCCGTTACAAATAATTCGGGGCCATGTACCTGGTTGTTCGCGTTAAAATAGAGTTTGCCATTGTACACACCATATTTTGCGGAGCGCCGCTGTATAATACGCCGCCGGCATCCGGTGCCAGGTTCTGTACTATATGGGTGCCTGTAGTAGTGCCATCGGTCACCCACAGCTCGCTGCCATTCATACCATCATACCCGCCTGAAGTAGAGTTTGTTGTTTAGTACCGCATAGTTGCCGCCCGTTACCCGGGACTCACGGTATTGTTCACCAGTGCCGTCCCGCCAGGTGTGCCATCGCTTTTCCACAAGGCAAAGCCGGCCCCCATGCCATTATCCCCAATGAAATAGATATCATTATTAAGAATGGCAAACGATGTGTAGCCATTAAAATCCTGTATACCTGTTTTGAGCAATATAGTGCCGGCAACCGTTCCGTCGGTTACAAAAAGCTTTTTTAATCCTTCTATATCATAAGTAAAA
>JBBSBD010000449.1:0-4097 GCA_038251675.1 Chitinophagales bacterium
ATAGATAGCAGTGTCTGCAACTTTAGGAAAACCGGAAAACATTAAAATAGGAATATGCCTGGTAAATGGGTTAGATTTTAGCCTGCCGCAAACGTCCAGGCCATCATAGTTTTTTAGAAAAACATCTAAGATTATTAATTGAGGTTCGTACTTCCGGATATTTTTAATTGCCTTGAACCAATCGGAAAAAATGGAAACATTAAAACCTCTCTTACTTAAGAACGATCTTACTAATTGCAAGAGTTCCTGATCGTCATCTATTACAACTATTTTTTGCATATTGAGGGTGAGTCAAAAAGCATGCTAAACAGGCATTTGGGTGGATAAGATTTTAATCAAAATTGAAGAAATTTTACCGGCGCAAGTTGAGGTGTTTTGTTAAAATTAAACTATCGCCTGTTGTGCATATCATTACGCCCTATGCGAAAAATAGGAAATGCTTACATTGAACATTTTGCCAAAATAAAAAAGCCCGCATCACTGCGGGCATAAATAATTTTTAATTACGGGGTTTGGTTTTCCACCAGGCTTATCAGATTGGTGTTTTCTTTGGATTTAATTAGTTGTTGACAGGTATTGGATAAAAAAATTAGAAGTTGACTGATACCAGATTTTGACTTTTCTATTGGATAGTTGGATTCGGGCTCTTTTCATTGGATTTGGATATTATGATTAATGTTTCTTGAACATCAATCAACTTCTGGTACAAAGATACCTTTGCTATACTCCCTGCGCAAGAGAAGCATTACTCAATTATTATGGTTCTGAATTTACGGCAGTACTTCGTATAATTACGATTCGCGAATAGATTGTATACGTATTAGTTAAGATTAGATAATAAAACTCAATAATGAGCTAACCAATTTTCTGACATGTTAGCCTGGTAATTTAAAAAATAAAACCTGCCATTTGTATTTTGGCAGGTTGTACAATTTCAAAACAGGTAAGGAAGATGGCAATAAAGCCGTAACATTCTTAGAGTCTATTTAGACTTCACCTCTTTCTTATCAGCTTTATAATCTTTCTTCATTGCTTTGTGGGTTTTACCCTTGTCTCCTTTTTTCATAACCTTTTCATTTTTTGATTTGGCCTTAGTACTATCCTGCGCATAAGATGCGGAATAAGTAAATACTGAAAAAACGAGGATTGCTGCAAACAGAATTTTTTTCATATTGAAATTTTTTAGAGATTAAAATTAATTATTCAATCAGAATTAAAATAACATTTGACATTCCCATGATAATTTGCAAACCCTTGATACGGCTGAATTACAACAGCAGTTAGTAAACATCCACTCAATCGCCTAAAATGAAATGAATTTCAATTAACAAAAAGGGATCATTAACATTTGAAGGCCTCTGAACCCATCATTTTCATGCAATAAAAAAGCCCGCATCACTGCAGGCTTAAATATTTTTAACTACGGGGCTTGGTTTTCCACCTGGATATTAAGCGGATGTTTTCTTTGGATTTAATTTGTTGTTAACAGGTATTGGATAAAAAAAAATTAGAAGTTGACTGATATCAGATTTTTATGACCTTTCTATTGGATAGTTGGATTCAGGCCCTTTTCATTGGATTTGGATATTTCGATTAATGCTTGTTGAACATCAATCAACTTCTGGTACAAAGATACCCTTGCTACATCCCTGCGCAAGAGAAGCATTACTCAATTATTACGGTTCTGAATTTACTGATGATGATCGTAGAACTACTAATGCGAACCGACGGTAGTTATTGTTAAAAAAGGAATACGATTAATTTGATTACTTCTTAGTAATAACCTGGAACTTTATCGTTTCTGGATAATTTTTATGGTTAATGTCAATGTTCAACATTGTCTCGTGGGAGGTAAAACTGCCTGAACTCTCTTTCAAATTCCAATTTTCTTTTATATTTTGTTGAGATAAACCAAAAAATATTGTATGAAAAAGATGATCATTGGCTCAATCGTTGGTGGCCTTATAATATTTGCGTGGCAATTCATATCATGGGGTGCCTTAAATCTCCACGAAGCGCAGCAGAAGTATACTCCAAAGCAAGACAGCATTTTAGCTTACCTGGGAACACAGTTCAGCGAAGATGGCGCTTATTTTATGCCAACCGTCGCACCCGGCACCTCAAGAGAAGAAATGGAAAACCAAATGAAGTATGCGGAAGGAAAGCCATGGGCACAGTTAGCCTATCATAAAAGTATGCCGGGAATGAACAATATGTTTATGAATATGGGACGGAGCCTGCTCGTAAATATTGTTGTTGTTTGGCTGATCTGCTGGTTGCTTCTCAAAATACCTTCCGCCTCGTTTGTTACTATTTTCCTGGGTTGTATTGCCACAGGTTTTATTGTGTTCCTTAACGCGCCTTATGTGCTACATATATGGTATCATAGTTTCGATCTTACCGCTCATTTTGTAGATGCATTGGCATCGTGGGGCCTTACCGGTATTTGGTTGGGTTGGTGGCTAAGCCGTCGGAAGAGTTAAGACTGAAAAAATATTGTGATAAAAAAATATAACGTAATCATAGGCTTGTGTAGAAAAACGAATTGCTTTTAGCTCGTTCAGCATTCAAATCAAATTATAAAGTTATTGCAGCTTGAAACATTAGCGATCTTGTAAAATAAATCAAGATCATTTTGCATTTTCATCAACCTGAAATATTCCAAAAGTATTACTATCCAGGTCAATGAAATAACCTTGCCAGCATCTCCCGGGAATAGCAAATTTTGGCATTGCTACCTGGCCACCATTTTTGATTATCAGTTCGCTGGTCTTGTCAAAATTTTCTACCTGTATTGAACAGGCAAATGCATTGGTACCAGCCGGTGTTGGCGGTACCGGGGCCGGTCGTTTTAGAAGGCCACCATTCATACTATTTGTTTCTATACGATAATATTCTATGGGTACATATTCTTCCTTTATAAATTTCCAGGAAAATACTTTTTCGTAGAACACAATGTCTCGGGCAGGTTCAGAAGATTGAATTTCAAAATAGCCTATTGTATTCATGTAGTCTTTATTTGTTTTGAAATCACCGGGCACTTTGTGACATCGTGCTAAGTTCAATTCAAAACTAAAAAAACTTAATAAAAATTCCTTCAAAAATAAGCGATGGTTGTTGAAAATATTATAGCCAAAGCGAGGCTATCGCAAAAAGCAATGTCACCGTCATTACTAAAATGCCGGTTTTAAGAAAGTCCCGGGTGGTAACAGTTATTCCTTCCAGCCGTAAGGCGACAAGCCATAGAATAGTGACCTTACTATAAATATTTTTTTCTAAGCAGGAGGAACTTTACTAAAATGAAGTTCATAAAATTGATTTTGTATCCGCAATACATCGACTAATAGAATCTTACAGTCCATTGCCTGCTCCATGTACTGCCGGAAGATAATTGCTGAATACCTTCTTTACAGATCAGTTCCTGGTTGCGATCGACTGAATCCGCAATTCCACACCACGGTTCAATGCAAACGAAATCACCTCCCTTTGCAGCCCATAAACCAAGAAAAGGGAACCCTGCAAAATTGAATTCAAGTCCATGACCATGAGTTGCTGTTTTAAGAGCAACTTTATCCGAGTTTAAATCTTTAAAAACCAATGCATCTTTTTCAAAAAGTTTGTGGCTAAGGCTTACTCGGGACGAATTACCAAAGAAGGGCAAAGGTTCCTGTTCTATAAGCCCATCTTTACTTATCGGCCAACGGCCCGCAGTTTCAAAGGCATTAAATTCCAAAAAATAGTCTTCATAAGTAGTGTCAGCTGTTAGTGGTACTTTAAAAGCGGGATGGCCACCAATAGAAAAATACATACTGGTTGTGCCGGTATTCTTCACCTCATAAGTTACTTTCAGTAGATTCTTATGAAGGGAATATTTTATAAAAAGCTCAAAAGCAAATGGATAATTTTCGAATGAACCCGCACTATCTTTCAGCAAGAAAACAGCCTGTTGCTCGTCATGCTCCGCTATTTCAAATTCTGAATCACGTGCGAAGCCATGGCGCGATAGTTTATAACTTTTATCGTGGTACAGGTAGGTATTATTTTTTAATGTACCGACTATAGGAAATAATATGGGCGACGTTTTCCCCCACACTTCC
>JBBSBD010000450.1:0-4090 GCA_038251675.1 Chitinophagales bacterium
CCACTGATAATGTTCCCCGCAACCTGCCCCGCGAAAGCAAATAAGACAGCTTTGCCTGCATCAATGGGCTGATCGATACCCAACGCTTTTCCAAACTCCGGCGAGAATGTAATTAAAACTCCAACGACAAACCAAATCGGCATTCCTATTACGATGCTGGTGATGTATTTTAATAATCGTGTTTTATTATTAAAGAGCATCCGAATATCTCCCCTCTTCACATTCGTCTCTTTTATTTTGATAAAGATGCCCGATTCAAAAACCCTGATACGCATAACCATCAGCAATAGCCCAAGACCCCCACCGATAAAATAAGATGCCCGCCAATCAAACAGCCAGGAGATTAAATAAGCAAGCAATGCGCCAAACACGCCCATTGTCGCAACAAGTGTTGTTCCATATCCACGGATTTTATTTGGAAGAATTTCGGTAACCAGCGTAATGCCTGCACCCAATTCACCTGCGAGTCCAAAGCCGGCAATAAATCGCAGCACTGCATAAGCTCCCAAAGAGGTAACAAACCCATTCCCAATATTTGCCAAAGAATAAATAAGTATCGATCCAAACAAAACAGAGAGGCGTCCTTTTTTATCGCCAATAATGCCCCAAAAAATTCCACCAATAAGTAATCCCGCCATTTGCAAATTGAGAAGCATTATCCCATTTTGCATGATGCTATCGCCCGAAATATTTAGTGATTTCAAACTGGGCACGCGTACTATACTGAAGAGAAACAGGTCATACATGTCAACCATGTATCCCAGTGCCGCAACTAATACTGGTATCCTCAAGAGCTCGCTGGTAATGGATTTAGAAGAATAATTACCGGGCGTATCTTTCAATGAATTTATCATTCAGTCTTCTTTGATTTATATATTGAATCAAAACATTTCTATTCCATTTATTCGAAACCACAACGCTCATCGAGAAATATGTATCATTAGCTAATTCTTTACATGAGCGCTGACTAATTTATACACCTTTCCATCTTCTTTAGTTGTCAAATACAATTCTCCTTTACTATCCATACCAAATCTGAGGTCAACGCGATCATTGTGGCAAAGCTTCGCTATGCTCGTGGGCAAACCATTCATTGCGATATTCCATTTTTGAATAATTGCCTGTTTTCCTAAAATAATATCTGTCATATTCACATAAAATAATTTACCCGACCCAATATCACCGAATAAATATTTTTCTTTTAAAAGCGGTATTGCATTGCCGCGATATTCAAATCCGCCCGTGATTGCCGTGGACTCATCGTGATCAAGTTGAGCAACGGGATAGGTTACATGAAATATTGAATCATTTGGCGGAAGTGGATATATCTTACCTGTTTCATTAAAAAACCGTTCTTCGAAAGTTCCTTCCCTGATGGGCCAGCCATAAAAATGCCCTGGCAATACAAGATTTACCGATTCTATATTACTCTGTCCAATATTAACTGCAAGCATCTGCCCCGATTTACTCCAGCTAATGCGATGAGGGTTTCTAAAGCCATAAGCATAAATTTCAGGAGCCACATTCTCTGCAGTTTTTTTAACAAAAGGATTGCCGGGAGGAATGCCATATTTTCCATTTGAACTATTATTTCCCGATGGATCTATGCGAATAATACTTCCCCATATTCTATCCGGAGTTGGTGATACCAGGGCATGCCCAATTTCAGCGCTTCCACCATCTCCAATGCCGATGTAAAGAAGGCCATAATCTTCGTCACCCGGCTTCGACCGCCGGTTAAAAGTAATCTCTTGCATTCCATGAATGCCGCTAGGCACATCAATCCGAAACAATTCTCTTCCCTTCCCCGAAAAAGGAAAAGTTTCCGGATCAGTTTTCCATTCTGTGAGCACCCATTGCATTACAACAGGGATAGAATCGGGATAGTTAAAATCCGCTTTTGCTGATGCAGTAGGTTCCGTGTGCGTTGTATAAATGAGACCATTTTTTGAAAAGTTCGGGTGAAAGGCAAAGCTTCCAAAGCCAGTAGCGAGGCCGGGTTGGTTAATAAATTTAGGTTCCAGCTTCGACATATCCATATAGACTTCAGGCTTGCCATTTTGCAACTTATATAGTTTACCGCGCAGGTCAAGAACATACAAATCGCCGGTGTTAGGTTGATAGTCCAGTTTCGTAATTCTTGTAAGCGGCATTTGATCGGATGAAGCTGGGATTTGAGTTACAGAATCAATATCAACAACAAGACCGGAAGTCTTTATTGAATCAGGTATGGGGTTTTTTATATTATTGGTGTCTTCTTTTACGGCCATTCTTACATGCTTTGGTTTTGTATTAATAAAGGCAAGAAGTGCATCCATTTCAGAAGGAGATAAATAATCAAACGATGGCATAAGAGCCTTATATCTTTTAAATAATTTTTGAGCCGTCGTATCGCCGCTGTCAATTGCTTTTTTAGAATTACTTATAAAACTTCTGATCCATTCGACAGGCTGATCTTTTGTGATGCCGCCTAATTCTGGACCAATACCATCCTGAGAAAAATTGTGGCAACTGCTGCATTTTTCGGCAAAAGATTTTTCTCCTTTTGCGATCGTCGCAGGATCTGTAGTGATTGAATTGTCGTTAGAAGACTCGCCGGAATTACAGGAGCTAAAGAAATATAGCTGGAGAAGTGCAGCAGTTGCAATGATTAGAAGATATTTTTTCATTGTGTTTTGTATAAATGTTTTTATAATCTCGGAATAGTTAATCCGCCATCTACCATAATCACCTGGCCAGTGGAGTATGCAAAATCACCTTTAGCAAGTGATACAACAACTCTTCCGATATCCTCCGGTTCGCCCCACCTGCTTTGAACGCATAATCCATCAGCAATTAGTTTGTCGTATTTTTCTTTAACACCTGACGTCATATCTGTATTAATAATTCCCGGCCGCACTTCATAAACAGGAATATTATATTCGCCAAGTCTCACGGCAAACAATTGCGTAGCCATACTTACACCAGCCTTTGAAACACAATATTCACCTCTGTTTACAGAAACCACGGTTGCAGACATGGAAGAAATATTGATGATGCAACCTTTGAAATCTATATCAGTACTTCGTTGCTGAATCATCCAGTTTGCTACTTGTTGCGTAAGAAAATAAGGCCCTTTTAAATTAATGTCCATCACGTCGTCAAAACTTTCTTCGGTTGCAGTAAGAATATCTTTGCGCTCCCTTGGAGCAATGCCTGCATTATTTATCAGTATATTCAGTTTGCCATAATAGTCTTTTATTTCCTGCATTATTTTATTCCTATCGCCTGGAGAAGCAACATTTCCCTGGCAATAAATAACATCAGCACCATAATTCTTTAGTTCTTTTAATGGTTGCTCAACAAGATTTGAAGAACGGGTTCCGTTGATGACGAGGTCAAAATTATTTTGTGCAAGTTCCTTTGCAATTCCAAAACCAATACCGCGGCTACCTCCTGTTATTAAAGCGACTCTTTTCATTTTCTTAATAAAAATTTATAGATCAGGAATATCAACCCAACACTTTTTTTTCCAGCTTTCAATTCCTTTTTCGGCAAGCTGAACTCCCTTCACACCCTCACGCATATCCCAAGGGAAAGCGTCTCCTTTCACAACATGCTTTAAAAATAGTTCCCACTGAACTTTGAAGGCATTTTCATAACCTTCCTGTTCGGGCACTTTAGCCCAACCTTCAAAGAAATTAATAGGTTGAGCAATATCCGGGTTCCAAACCGGCTTGGGAGTGTTCCCATAATGTTGGGTGTAACATTCACGCAAACCTGCTACAGCAGATCCTTTTGTTCCATCAACCTGCAGCGTTAGCAGGTCATCGCGCCTTACTCTCACCGCCCATGAAGAATTAAATTGAGCAATAACGCCGCCTTCTAATTCAAAGGTCGCGTACGCTGAATCATCGGCAGTACATTTATAAGACTTACCCTGTTCATCGATTCTTTGTGGAATATGTGTTGCGCCCAAACAGGAAACAGCTTTCACTTTTCCAAAAACATTATCGAGCAGATAGCGCCAGTGGCAAAGCATATCGACAATAATTCCACCATCATCTTCACTGCGGTAATTCCATGATGGCCTTTGAGCAGGAATCGAATC
>JBBSBD010000451.1:0-4047 GCA_038251675.1 Chitinophagales bacterium
AGTTCTTTGGTTTGCTCGTAAACCCAGTTGTTAAGAAATCTACTTCCTTCGTTTACTTCCTTGAGCGTTTTACACATGAATTTGTTATCCTCTACAAGCTCACCCTGTGAGATATAATTTATATACAGCTCGGCTTCCTTACGCAGGTAATCACTTTTCATCAATATTTTTTTATCTATATCCCGCATATAGAAACCCTGCTTCCATCCATTCTTTATATCAACATCAATAAGGTCTACCTGGAGGCTTGCCTTGCAAATCTTCTCAGCAGCCCTCGCAGTACCAGCCTTATAGCTTACCGTAACTTCCCATGGCACAGGTAGGAGTATGAGAGCAGCATCGTCTTCAGTAAAAGGTAGTCCGAAAATATTGTTATTGGGATTGCCCACGGAGTTGGGGTCGAAATTTGATAAGTCTGCCATGATTTTGTCAAAAAAAATTTTTTGGAGTGCAAAGATAGTTGAAAGTTCAAAGTTCTGTTGGCTGATATTGGATAGCACATTGCATGAGACTTATCAATGATCCCCGGCATCTGAAATTTCTAACTCTTTTTGAAGTAAATTTGCCATGCAAAAAAGAAGAATGAAAACATCAAGTATTATTATTTTAGTTATAATCGCTGCGGCAATAGGCACCCTGTTAATGTATTCGGTAGATTTCTCTACTTACGACACAATTGAATCTGCTAAATTGAAACAAGGTAAATACGTTCACCTGATTGCGAGGCTCGATAAATCGAAACCTGTGCAATATGATGCAATTAAAGACCCAAACTATGTGTCTTTCTTTGCAGTGGACAGTCTCGGCGGAAGTACACAAGTGATCTATCACAATACAAAGCCCGCGGAACTTGAGCAAAGCGACCGTGTTGTGCTGAAAGGAAAAATGCAGGGTAATATTTTTGAATGTGATAACATACTATTAAAATGCCCTTCAAAATATAAGGATGATAAAAAACAACTGGAAAAGACAGTTACACAATATTAAGATTGCTACATGAAGTTTGAAGGTGAACATTTATTACCCGGCCAGGTAGGCCATTTTTTTGTATTGCTTGCTTTCGTTTCTTCCCTGGTGGCTGCAATCTCTTATTTTACAGCATCGAAGACAATTGCAGAAGATGAAAAGCGCCGTTGGATACTCTTTGCAAGAGGTGCTTTTTTCATACAATTTATCTCACTGCTTACAGTTTTCTTTACCATTTATTATATCTGCTCTCATCACTACTTTGAATATCTGTATGCTTATAAACATGCAGCTAGAGAACTTGAACCAAAATATTTGCTCGCCTGCATCTGGGAAGGTCAGGAAGGAAGTTTTTTACTTTGGTCTTTATGGCATGGCGTTCTTGGAACAATTCTCATTTTTACTGCTAAAAAAAGAGAGGCTCCAGTACTCGCTATCATAAGTATTGCTCAGTTTGTTTTATTAATTATGATTATCGGCATTTACGTATTTGATGTGCGTATCGGAAGCAGTGCTTTTTCACTTACCCGCAACGAAATCAATGGCCCTATTTTTAGCCGTCCTGATTATATGAATTTCATAAAAGACGGTATTGGCCTGAATGTGTTACTTAGAAACTATTGGATGGTTATTCACCCCCCGGTTTTGTTTTTAGGATTTGCAAGTACCATCGTTCCACTCGCTTTCGCTTATTCATCTTTTAATACAAAAAATTTTGGCGACTGGGTAAAGCCAGCGTTGCCCTGGACTTTATTTAGCGGCTGTGTGCTTGGAGTAGGAATTATGATGGGGGGAAAGTGGGCTTATGAATCGCTTTCATTTGGTGGCTATTGGGCATGGGACCCGGTGGAAAATGCGGCACTGGTTCCCTGGATGATCATGATTTCAGGCCTGCACTGCATGGCGATTTACAATGCTACCAGCAATGCCCTGAGGGCATCTTACCTGTTCATTATTCTAAGTTACTTTTTTGTATTGTATTCGACCTTTCTTACAAGGACGGGTATTCTTGGAGATACCTCTGTGCATTCGTTTACTGAGGCCGGTATGGCAATGAATGTGTTGATCGGTCTTTATGTAATTGCGCTAACGGTTCCAATGTTAATCCTATTTGTTATTAATTATAAAAAAATTCCTTCGGTACAAAAGGAAGAAAATATTTCATCCCGGGAATTCTGGATGTTCATTGGCTCACTTATCTTTTTTCTTTCCGCACTTTTTATAATCGCTGTCACTTCATTGCCGGTGTATAATAAATTATTCGGCACCAATATCGCCGATCCCCAGGATAGGGAATTCACTTACAATAAAGTTCTTGTGCTGGTTGCCTTTATAATCGGTTTGCTCACCGCATTCTCGCAATATTTCAAATATAAAAATACTAGTCGGGAATATTTGATTAAAAAAATCGGCTGGCCACTTTCTATCGCGGTCGTTGTTTCTGTTTTACTTGCCATATTTTATCCGATAGAGTATTCTAAAAAAGGGCCTGGGTTTTTGATAGCCATTTACCTTGCATTGTTTGCCTCAATCTTTGCAGTAATTGCTAACGGAGCTTATTTAAAAACAGTATTAAAGGGAAACCTTAAAGCCGGTGGCGGAGCAATTGCACACCTTGGATTTACTTTGATGATCGCAGGTATGTTAATCTCTTCCGGTAACAAGCAAGTGATAAGTGATAACCGGAAAACCGGGTTATTTGTCCCTTTTGAAAAAGACCCAACCGGGCGATCTACAGAAAATCCACTAGAGAATCTTACGTTACTGAGGCAGGTTCCTACTCAAATGGGAAAGTACAGTGTCACTTATTTAGATGACTCTGCTGCTGCTGAAAAAACAAGGACATTCTATAATCTGCATTTTCAAAAAATTGACAGTTCAACCGGGAAGGTTAAAGAAGACTTCATCCTCTCGCCAGATGCTTACCGCATGAAGGATAATAATTTGAGTTCTAACCCCGGCACAAGACATTACCTTACGCATGATGTGTTTACTTACATTTCTACTATTTCCATTCCAGATGAATCTAAAGACACAGCAACATTCCACATACATGAAATGGGTATAAATGACACTGCGTTTTATTCCAAAGGTTTTTTAGTATTGAATGAAATGCTTAAAAATCCTGATAACGAAAAATTTCATTTTAAGCCTACAGACACGGCCCTGGTTGCAGATATTACTGTGTATGGCCAGGACAGTTCAAGACATAAGGCATACCCGGCACTTACAATAAGTAACAAGGAACTCAACTTTATGGAGGATACTGTAATCTCTCAAAATCTTTACCTCAATTTAACTGGTCTCTCAAATAATAACAAATTTAAGATTGGAATAAAAGAATCTGAAAAGCTTACTGATTTTATCACACTAAAGGCTTATGTTTTTCCGTATATAAATCTTGTATGGATGGGTTTATTGATTATGGCCTGCGGCTTTGTAGTATCTATTACAAGACGGCTTAAAGCAGCTAATTACATAACCATCCTGTCTGTATCAATGGTTCTCATAGCACTATTTTATATGTTTTTGATTGCAAATAATTAAGATCTGAATCCTTCTCCGGCGTACTATAATAATTTTGCCAATCTTTTACAGAAGAATATTTGCTTACATACATTTTCCTTTTAAATTTACAATTGAATGCGTACCGGGCTTACATATAAACTTTTAGCTCTTCCATTGCTTTTGATGATTCTCACTTCATCGGGCAACCATGCAAAGGCCCAATCAGCTTATAGTATTAATGATACTATTGTGAGCGTAGCTGTAGTATATGAAGGGGACACGATTGAAGCTAAAACGCTTGCCGGAGTTTATGTGTGGGGCAAAAGTAAATTTAGTAACAGGGAACGCTGGACAAGGCTTAGAAATGCGATATATGTTACTTATCCTTACGCGAAACGTGCCGGCCTTGTTTTTAATGATATTGAAAAGCATATTGCAAAGAGTACGGATAAGAAATTCATTACGGCGTATATAAACAGCCGTGAGAAGGAACTAAAAAAGGAATTTACCGAGCCCTTAACAAATCTGTCGGTTTACCAGGGGAAAGTGCTTATGAAGCTAATTAACCGGGAA
>JBBSBD010000452.1:0-4047 GCA_038251675.1 Chitinophagales bacterium
AATATAGAAAATTTGCCGGCAAATATAATTATGGTAAATATTATGTTATAGGTGCTGATTATTTTAGCGTACTTAATTCAGAAAATGGTGAGTACAGGTATTATACATTATGTAAATAATTTTGCATTCTTCATTCTTTAAATAAATAATTTTTATGAAAAAACAACTTGTGATTATCGTTATCTTTTTAATTGGCCACCATTGCTTTTCCCAGCAAAAAGATTGGTCGGCTGTTGAAAATGTATTTGGCAAAAAAGGAACAGTTCAGGACAAAGGTTTCAAGATTGGTTTTCCCCGTTCAGATTTGAAAGTAAAAGTTGGTGATTTTGCAGTAGAGCCTGGCTTTGCTCTTGGATCATGGATTGGATTTCTGGACGTAAGCAAATCAATGAAAGGCAACCACTCAATGAAAATGGACAACCAGGTTATGATGATGGGCGATCTTGTTCTTTTAGATTCAGAAGTTCCGATGGTTTTAAAAAAATTGGTTGAAGAGAATCTTAAGATAACAGCCATTCACAACCACCTTATAAATGAATCGCCCAATGTAAAGTATGTGCATTTTTCAGGCGAGGGAGATGCCGTAAAACTTGCACAGGCGATAAAATCAGTTCTTGAAACTACTGCAACTCCGTTAACTCCTCCACAATCAAATGCACAGGCAACCAATTTTGATTGGTCAAAGGTAGAAGCAGTACTAGGCACAGGAAAACACAATGGTATGCTTTTACAATATAGTTTCCCACGAAAAGAAAAAATAACGGAAAGCGGTATGGCAATGCCTGCATTCATGGGCGTGGCAGCCGGAATTAATTTTCAAAAAGATGGAGACAGTGCTGTCATCACGGGTGACTTTGTTTTATTGGCAGACGAAATAAATCCTGTTATAAAAATTTTAATTGAAAATGGAATTACTCCTACAGCTTTGCACAATCACATGATTCACGATAACCCGCGATTGTTCATGATGCATTTTTGGGCTGTTGATAATCCGGAGAAATTAGCAAAAGCTCTACACCAGGCTTTGAGTGCAACTAACATGCACCAATAAAAAAATAATTTTAAAATACTGAAAGTAATTAGATACATATTAATTATTACAGGAATTGCTATAACAATTTATGGAGTTACAAAAGATGCTGACCTGGTAACATTTGGCGGCGTTGCTATCTTTATTTTAGCCTTCTTTTTAAACACTATTATAATGGCTTTCAAAAAATGAAAAATAATTTCCTTTTTATTCTTTTTATCTGTATATATTCTTTTACAAGCTGTAAAAGTCAATCAACGTTTGGCGAAAAATATTTACAATTAAGTAAAACGATTGCACTGCCAAATGTAAAAGGGCGCATTGATCATTTGGATGTTAATTTAAAAGACCGGTTAATATACATAGCGGCGCTGGGTAATAACAGCCTCGAAATAGTTGACTTAAAGAATGGCAAAATTGTTCACAGCATACACGGATTAGATGAACCACAGGGCGTAGGCTACATTCCTCAAACCAATGAAATTTTCGTAGCGAATGGAGGTAGCGGCGACTGCTATTTTTATAACGCATCTACTTTTGAAAAAACAGCAAGCATACATCTACCCTCCGATGCAGATGATGTGAGATATGATTCGGCAAGCCAAAAAGTTTATGTAGGCTATGGGGAAGGAGGCATAGCGGTAATTGATGCAAATACTCACAAACAAACCGGTGATGTAAAGTTGCCGGCACACCCTGAAGGGTTTCAAATAGACAAAACAGCCAATGTTATATTGGTGAATGTGCCGGATAAAAATATGATCGGGGTAATTGATTTAATTCATTTAAAATTAATTGATTCCTGGAAAAGGAATACTCCAACAGCAAATTTCCCAATTGCTATTGATGCACCAAATCAGACTGCTTTAATTGGTTATCGCCATCCTGCAAAACTGGTAGTGTTGGATACCAAAACCGGTAAAGAGATTAGTTCTTATGACATGGTAAATGATGTGGACGATTTATATTTCGACAGAGAAAAAAAGAGAGTCTATATAAGCGGAGGCGGAGGCTACATAAACATTTTTCAGCAGGATGCTACGGGAAAATTTAGCCGGATAACAAACATGCCTACCCGAAGCGGAGCAAGAACATCATTATTGATTCCGCAATTAAAACTTTTTGTGCTTGCTGAGCGGGCTGAAAGCGGAAGCCCTGCCCAATTATTGGTTTATAATCTTTCATTTCAATAAACTGTAATGAAATGGATAGTAAGAGAGCGGCCAAAAATGGACCGACATCCAACTGCGTTAATTGCAATAGCTGGAATCATAATTCTATTGAAAACGAAAAAGGTAAAAGAACCGCTTATTATTTTGGTCGCAGCAATTATTGGACTTGTTTTAAAATTGTCCGGTTAAACCCCTGCTGTTTTCCGGTGATAACCTAACTTCGCCGTTCCATTGGCTAAAAAACGCTTCATATCAACCATTCTGCTGTGTGCATTTGCAGTAATATTTGCACATAGCATTATTCCCCACCATCATCATGAAGAGGAAAGGACAACCCAGCACGAGGGTTCACACGATGACAACCATAACGACATAGACCATAATTTTTTAGAGGAGGCGTTTTCACATTTTCACGATGAAGCCGGCAGTAATATTGTTTATGAAACCGCATCACCTGTTTACCAGTATTCAAAAGTCAATTTAGAAAAAGGCGCTTTCTTTTTGGTTGAATACATTGTTGATGTACTTCACAAGCCGCCGCTAAAACATCCTGAGCCCTACGGGTTTAATTTTTCATCTTTTTCTTATTCTGTTGCCAGCCTTCTAAGGAGTCCGCCGGTTTCATGGGCATAACTATGCGTGTTATTAAACATCTTCACAAATTTCATTTACCATTTTCGTAAAAACAGTTGTCTTTCGCAACGCTGATATTTTATGCTGAATAAAATCATTCACTTCTCCATACACAACAAATTAATCATTGGGCTTTTTACATTAGCCCTTATTGCATGGGGATCTTACTCGTTAACCAAACTTCCTATTGATGCCGTGCCCGACATTACAGATAACCAGGTAATGGTGATAACGGTAACGCCAACCCTTGCAGCACAGGAAGTAGAACGTCTTATTACATTTCCGGTTGAGCAGACAATGGCAAGCATTCCAAACATTCAGGAGATCCGTTCTTTTTCAAGATTTGGTCTGTCGCTGGTTACCATGGTATTTAAAGAACACGTAGATATTTATTGGGCAAGGCAACAGATAGGAGAACGGTTAAGCCTTGCTGCCAAACAAATTCCTGAAGGTGTTGGCACACCGGAAATGGCTCCGGTAACAACAGGATTGGGAGAAATATATCAATACGTTATTCATGCAAAACCCGGTTATGAAAAGAAGTATGATGCAATGGAGCTTCGCACCATTCAGGACTGGATTGTTAAGCGGCAGTTATTAGGAACACCCGGTGTTGCTGAAGTGAGTGGCTTTGGAGGCTATGTAAAGCAATATGAAATAGCAGTTAATCCCGACAAGTTGCACAGTATGAATGTGAGCATAGATGAAATATTTACAGCGCTGGAAAAGAACAATCAAAACACAGGTGGTGCATACATCAACAAATCTCCCAACGCTTATTTTATACGAAGCGAAGGGTTGGTTACGAAGATAGAAGACATTGAAAAAATTGCTATCAAAACAAACAATAAAACACCCATTTTGGTAAGAGATGTGGCAACAGTGCAATTTGGCAACAGTGTACGTTATGGGGCCGCAACAAGAAACGGGCAGGGTGAAATAGTTACCGGCATTGTAATGATGTTGAAAGGTGCTAACTCGTCAGAAGTAATCAATAATGTAAAAGCAAGAATAGAACAGATAAAGAAAACATTGCCTGAAGGTGTGGATATTGAGCCGTTTCTTGATAGGAAAAAATTAGTTGATAATGCTATCAGCACTGTAACACACAACCTATTAGAGGGTGCATTAATAGTAATCTTCATCCTGATTTTATTTCTTGGAAATCTGCGTGCCGGTTTGGTAGTGGCTTCTGTTATTCCTTTATCAATG
>JBBSBD010000453.1:0-4033 GCA_038251675.1 Chitinophagales bacterium
TAATAACACAGGTTTGCTTTCCTCCCCTTCAGGGGAGTTAGAGGGGTATTATCTGTCAATATCCGGTATCACCAAATCCAATGTCCCCATCATTGCTATCAGGTCTCCAAGTTTACCGCCTCTTGCCATGTGGCCAAGTGCAGAAAGATTAGAAAATCCAGGTGAACGAAACTTAATCCGGTAAGGGGTAGCCGCTCCTTCGCTTACAATGTACACACCCAACTCACCCCTCGCAGTTTCGACTCTTGAATAGAATTCTCCCTTGGGTAATTTTAAAACCACTTTTGTTTTTGCCTGAAAATCTCCTTCTGGGATATTATCAATTAATTGTTCGATGATTTTGATAGATTCATTCATTTCTCTTATGCGCACCATGTAACGGGCAAATGAATCTCCTTCAGTTTCGAGTACTTCGTCAAACTCAAGTTTATCATAAACCTCGTAAGGATACAGTTTGCGAATATCACAACTAACGCCACTACCCCTCGCCGTTGGCCCCGTGCATCCATAAGATATCGCATCTTCGGCGGATAAATAACCAACTCCTTTCATGCGGTTTTGAAAAATAATATTACCTGTTACCAGCTCGTCGTACTCTTTAATCTTTGATTTATATAGAATGATAAATTCCTTTACTCTTCGCTGAAAATTCGGATGGATATCAGCCATTAAACCGCCGGGAACAATGAAGTTCATTGTTAATCTCGCCCCACATGTTTCTTCCATAATATCGTTGATCGTTTCTCTTTCCCGAAACGCATGAAAGAAGGGTGTAAAGGCTCCTACATCCATAGCCAGGGCTCCCCACCACAATTCATGTGATGCAATTCTTGTAAGTTCATCCAGCAAAACCCTTATCACTTGTGCTCTTGGCGGAATGTCCACCTGCAAACCTTTTTCTACACATAACGCACAGGCATGATTGTTAATGTGGGCAGAAAGATAATCCATCCTACTTGTAACATAAATGAATTGACGGTAGGTAAGGCTCTCACACATTTTCTCGATGGAGCGATGGATGTACCCGAGATGAGGTTCTACTTTCTTAATAGTTTCACCGTTCAAAGTAATTACCAGGTGCAACACGCCATGTGTGGCAGGATGCTGCGGTCCTACGTTTATTATTAAATCCCCCTCTTCTGTTGTACCAATTTCTTCAACCATTGTCAGAGCTTAATCATATTTATCGGGTCTTCAAAATCTTTTAACATTGGTTTTTTACCTTCCCATCCATCGGGTAAAATCAACAACCGTAAGTCCGGATGATTTAGAAAATTTACGCCAAACATTTCGTACACTTCTCTTTCATGAAAATTCGCCGTCCGCCATATTTGACTAACTGATTCTATTTCGGGATTATTCTTATCAAGCTTTGACTTTACTACAATATTATGCCGGTATGTGGTGGAAGAAAGATGGTAAACCATTGTGAGATGAGTCTTCCAGTCAATGCAGGTAAGGCAAAAAAGATAATTGAAGAAAAGAGCATCATCACTGCGCAGTTGCTGAGCTAATGGCAGCCAGTTTTTCGGATCAACGTTGATATTGAGCCATTCTCCACCTTCTTCAAATGTAGCGAAGGGCAGCAATTCAATAATTTTAGTTTTCAACTCGTCGTTCCCCATAATTAATCTTTACCTGTCTTTATTTGTTCTCTTGTTAAACCGCTTTTTATTTTTTGCTGTAGACTTATTAATGCATGCAGTAATGCCTCCGGCCTTGGCGGGCAGCCCGCTACATACACATCTACAGGTATTACGTGGTCGGCTCCTTTCACTACTGAGTAGGTATTGTAAAAGAATGGCCCTCCGCTGATGGCACATGCTCCCATCGCAATTACATATTTAGGATCAGCCATCTGGTCGTATAATCTTTTTAAAACCGGGGCCATTTTATTTACAATGGTTCCGGCGATAATAATCACATCGGCTTGTCGTGGTGAGGCCCTTGCGACTTCAAAACCAAATCGTGAAAAATCGTATTTGGCCGAAGCAACAGCCATCATTTCAATTCCGCAACAACTGGTGGCAAAGGTTAATGGCCATAAAGAATTTGAGCGTGCCCAGTTGATAATGTCATCGAGTTTGCTTAAGACAACACCACCTCCGGGAGTTTCGTGAATCTGGCCGGGAAAAGATACCTCGCCTAAACCCCTTCCAGGGGAGGGAACTTTTGAAGTCTCTGCATTATTTGAAGTGTCGCTCATTGTATAAAGTCTCTCTTTATTAATTTACAAAATCATTCTAACGGTCAGTATTACCAACAATCGTTACAGTCTGCATTTTTCTTCCCCTTCAGGGGACCGAGGGGTTACTTCCATTTCAAAGCCCCTTTTTTATGTGCATATAAAAACCCCATAAATAATATAAAGAAGAAAATAATAATTTCTATTAATGCTGCCCAACCGACATGTTTTGCTACCACTGCCCAGGGATACAGAAAAACCAACTCGACATCAAAAATTAAGAAAATTAATGCGAACAAATAATATCCCACATTCAATTGTTTCCAGGCTTTGCCGGTAGTGGGAATGCCGCACTCGTAAGGCTCACCCTTTTGAGGATTGGTTGTGGCCTTTGTTACAATTTTTGCCACGAGAATCGCAATAGAGGAGAAAGCAATCGCTGCAATAATTAAGACAATCATTGATGAAGATCCCATAATAAAATAGAATTGATGTTCTAAGATTATTTATGGCAAAAGGTAGTGAATAATATTATTCAATGGCACCTGGTAAGCCGATTTTTATTAATACCATATGAATTGAATTTATCAAAGATCTGTACAGGCTAAATAAATCGCCTATACAGATTTCGTTTTAGTGTTACCGAGTGAATACGAAATCTACTTAATTAGACCTGAATACTTTGATAGTTTGTTTTTCATTCTTGCCGAAATAAACGGTAACTGCATAAATACCCTTGGTGAGATTACTCATATTTATCTTATTTATGGTGGTATTTTGCGTTGTGTACAACTGATCCTGGTAAACTATTTTGCCCTGCATATCTGCAATCACAACCAATAACTGAGAGTTCGATTTATTGCTATTTATTTCCAACGTAGCGATATCAATTACAGGATTGGGATAAATTTTTATCCTGTTAACGACAGGGCTGAGCCTTGGGACAGCAACCGTAACACTCAGGGTATCCTTTGCCGTAGCCCCGCTATTATCTGTTACAGAAAATTCAAATAGATAAGTTCCGCCAATAAGATTCTTCACATTAGTTATTGCTGAATCAGCAACCGGGACTGAGCTGATTGAAGGCCCGGAAATTTGTTTCCAATAAACTTTGTTTATGCTTCCATCAGCATCCATTCCTTTACCGGTAAGTGTAACGCTATCGGTCGGCAATGTAATGGTTTGATCCGGGCCGGCATTAGCTATTGGCGGAATATTTGCTTTTGTTTTTACTGTCACCTTAACGGTATCTTTTCCGGTGGCTCCTTTGTTATCTGTAACTTTTAATTCAAATAAATAGACACCCTGAACTAACATTGATATATCGGTAACGGGAGAAGCTGGATTTACGATGTTATAAGCAGTTGGTCCTGAAATTTTAGTCCATGAATAATTTACGACACTCCCATCTGCATCACCTCCGCTTCCCGCCAACGGCACTACATTAGCAGGCAACGTAATCGTTTTATCAGCACCGGCATTTGCAACGGGTGGAATATTAGCAGCGGCGTTCACCGTTACTTTCATCGTGTCTTTTGCAGTAGCACCCTGGTTGTCGGTGACTTTTAATTCAAATAAATAAACGCCTTGTACAAGCGATGTTATGGTTGTCGTTGCAGAAGTAGCGGTTGTTATCGTTGCAGATGGCCCTGAAATCTTTGACCACAAGTAACTGCTTATCGTTCCATCAGCATCTGTTCCGTTTCCTGAAAGCGAGACACTGCTTGTTGGCAACGTAATCGTTTTATCAGCACCGGCATTTGCAACGGGTGGAATATTAGCAGCGGCGTTCACCGTTACTTTCATCGTGTCTTTTGCAGTAGCACCCTGGTTGTCGGTGACTTTTAA
>JBBSBD010000454.1:0-4024 GCA_038251675.1 Chitinophagales bacterium
GATTGTAATTTTAAGAGAGTTCCGGGATATTTATTTTTAAGCGGAAGCGATACAAAAGAGACTTTAGAAAAAGAATATGCGGCAACCCAAAATGCAGGACTGGTCACGGAAATGTTAGAACAAGTTCCCGCATTAGCGTCCGAAGAAGGGAAATGGTGCATCAAGTTTCCCGAACAAGGTCAGTTTCACATCATGAAATATTTGAAAGGTCTCACAGATGCTATTATCAGCATGGGAGGGAAAATTTACACCGAAACAAAAGCAGAAGAAATTTCGAAAGAAGGAGCAAAGGCAAATGGTTTTGAAATTAAAGCCAAACACATAGTTGTTGCTACTAACACTCCTGTAAACGATTGGGTTGAAATGCACACCAAACAGTGGGCATACCGCACTTATGTAATTGCGGCAAAAATTCCAAAAGGGAAATTGCTTTATGCTTTATGGTGGGATACAGGAAATAAAAATTCAAAATGGATTGCATCTCCTTATCATTATGTGCGCCTCGAAGAACTCGATAGTAATTTCGACCTGCTAATTTCTGGTGGTGAAGACCACAAAGTTGGTCAAGCAGATGATGAAAACATTCCCGAAGAAGAAAGATATAATAAGCTCATTGAATGGACTCAAAAAAGATTTCCTGCAATGGAAAATATTGAATACAAATGGTCAGGTCAGGTTATGGAGCCAATTGATTCAATGGCATTTATCGGCAAAAACCCCGGTGATGAAAACATCTACATCATCACAGGCGATTCAGGAAACGGAATGACACACGGAACACTTGGCGGAATTATTTTAACTGACATCATTACAGGAAAAGAGAATCCTTGGGTAGATTTATACAACCCTTCACGCATTACACTAAAAACTGCTGGAGATTATTTACACGAAGCCGGTAGCATGGTTGCCCAATATGCAGATTGGATTACCGGGAGCGATGTAAAAGATGCAGATGAATTAAAACCAGGGCAAGGAGGAATAATTTCATCAGGAATGAAAAAAATTGCCGCTTACCGCGATGAACAAAATAACCTGCACACCTGCACTGCCGTTTGTCCGCACCTTGGAGGCATACTGCAATGGAACGCAGAAGAAAAATCTTTCGATTGTCCGTTACATGGTTCACGGTTTACTACGGAAGGAAAAGTTATCAATGGCCCGGCAACTTCCGATTTAAAGAAATTAGAAATCGAACAAGATTTAGAAACGAGCAAAAAATACAGATAATCCAGATTAATTCAAACAATTAGAAAACGAATACAAAGAATACAGATATAGTATTATTAGGAGTAATGGCTGGTGCAGCCGCCGGTGTAGCAATAGGAATCTTAATTGTCCCTACAAAGGTTCGAAAACAAAGAGGGAAAAGATTAAATCAGTAAAAACAGAAAATCTCATATACAAAACCTTAAAATAAATAATAACATGAAAATAATTCAGTTAACAATACTATTTCTCTTCGCAGGATTTTTTGCGAACGCACAAGTAAAAGATGTTAGTGTAACCTTTTCACCCATTGGTGAATATAGTTTTTGGGACAATAAAGCAGGGCTTAAAGATGGATTTCTGATAGGAGGGAAAGTAGGATTTGGATTTGGCGAATTTATCGAACTCAGTGGTACTTATCTCCAATCAAATAATTTAAAAACAAACTTTGAAAAGTTTGGACTGGCAAATTACGATAAGGATTTATTTTCATCTAAAGATGTTACCCTTACCCGCTGGGGCGGAGAATTCAAAGCGAATATTGGTACCCATGGCTTAAAGCCTTATGTTACTTTGGGTTCTGGCATTCAGTCTATTGAAATTGCCAACAACGATAAGTTTGAGCAAATATACGCAAGCTTGGGCTTAGGAGTAAAATTAAATCTCTCCAAACGGGTTGTATTTTTGGTTGAAGGCAAAAATACGATGTACAATTTTAATTCTGCTGCCCAACTTCTCACAAGTGCCGACAAAACTGCATTTGGAGTAACCGATGCCGATTTTTCCAGCAACCGGCTAAGCAATTGGGCCATTCAGGGGGCTTTACAATTTTATTTGGGCGGAAGAACTCCGGAAACGTTAAGTGAACTCGACCAGGCATACCTGAACCAGTTCAGAGGTGGATTAAGAGGTATTCAACTTATTATCGAACCCGGTGCAGCCTATGTTGCTTTCGACAACAATTCGCTATTCAGAGATACTTGGTTCGTTGGAGGATATGCTGGACTGGACTTTAACAAATACATCGGAATAAGAGGTTTTTATTTTCAAGCTATTGAAAGCATGAAATTATCCACCGATTTTGAAAATTTATCGATGTACGGAATGGAATTTCGGGCGCGGTTAAATGCCTCACCAGGAATTACTCCTTACATTTCGTTGGGAGGTGGTTATCTAAATCCTGAAAACAGTTATGGCGGAAAGGGTGGCATCGTGGTTAAAGGAAACGAGTTTGCCAGCGGAGGTTTAGGATTAAATATACCACTTGGGAAAAGGGTATTGATTTCAGGTGGTGCACGCGCAATGATTACTTCAGCTGAAAAAGCTGAAGATATTCAGGTTCCAGGAAATCTTCAAACGAATATCATGTATAACGCCGGAATAAAAATATCATTGGGCAGAAATTCTAAATCAACAGATGTAATTTATCAGGAAAATTTAAGCAAGGATGTAGATTCTCGAATGGCTAAAAACGACGAGAAAATAAAGCTAATGAAGCAGGAATATCAAAATAACATTGACGCGCTCGAAGTTGAACTTAGAAAAGCTACTGACGAAAAAGATGTTGATAAAGCTGTTGATTTGATTAAAGAGAAAGAAAAAGCACAAAAAGCTTTAAATGAAGTTGAAAGGCTTGGTAAAATACACCAAGAAACATTAGTTGGTAAAGATTCTGTAACTCAAGGGAAACGGTTGGTTGAAATTCAAAAAACCGCTCCTAAAGAAACACCCAATAAGATTCAAATGTCACCTGCCGATTTGGAGTCTCTTGTTGTAAATATATTAAAAGCAACCCGGCAAGAAGCGGGGCTGGAAACTGCACCGAAAGCTGCAACTTTGCCTGAAAATTCAAATGATTTGCAACAACAAATTGATTTACTAAATCAACGATTAGATTTTTCAGAAAAATTATTAACTGAAATTCATTCTCAAAAAGGAAGTGGAGTGCAAATTATTAATCCTAAAACCGAAATGCAGGAGGATACGGGGAAAAATGCTGAACTAAAAACGCAGACGATAACTGTAACCCCTCCTGTAAAAGCAAATGTTGATAAACACATAACTTTTCCCGATGAAAAAGAAAAGATAGTCAGCAAAGAGAAAATTACAACAAGCGATAAATCGTTACTTTACAAAAACTCGGCCGCTATGGTAGCATTAAATGTTGGTGGCACAACTACAACAAATTTGGGAGTTAGGTTATTTTATGATATTATAAACCTACCCCTTGAATTCATGCCCGAAATTTACATCGGAGCGGGAAGCACGACTTCTTTTGGATTTTCCGGAAATATTATTTATCCTTTCACCATAAATAGTGATAAAATAATTCCTTACGTGGGGCTTGGTTTAGGATTAGCAAGAATTGACAGGGAATTTCGAGGAAATTACAATGTGATCCTAGGAACTCAACTTCCTTTTATCAGCAAAAACCTATCGGTTGATTATACAATGCGTAATTCGTTTAATTACAACCAATTGGCGATAATCTATAAATTCCCGTTTTAATAATTCACTTTGAAAGCGAGTGTGTGGCAACAAGTAAACCCTGTAACATTAATAAGTTAAATCTAAGTAACCGACAAAACATTGGTGGCAGCAATAGCTGTTATAGCAATTATACTCTGAATTATTCAAGGCAGAAAACCACTTTAATTAATCATTCTTACTAACAATTAAAAACAAACAAAATGAGTGCAGGTAAAGTATTATTAGGAGTAATGGCTGGCGCCGCCGCCGGTGTAGCAATAGGAATTTTAATTGCTCCCGACAAAGGATCAGCAACACGAAAAAAAATAATGGATATGGCTGATGATTA
>JBBSBD010000455.1:0-4022 GCA_038251675.1 Chitinophagales bacterium
ATAATCAACTCGGGTTAAAACAACTTGAGGCAAAATGGTCAAAAATAAAATCTGTCGAACTACTACAGCTGAATAAAGCCTTAAAGGCAGAAGGGTTACCTGAGATTACATTTGATAAATAAATAGAACGAAGGATGTAGGGTAGAACAAAGGATGTAGGGAGAATTTCTTTAGCAGATCGTTAATTTACTATTTCCACCGTAATTTCTTATATAGAATAATTAAGCAATACTGCTCTTTTGTAAGACTTGCTGTTCATATATCTTTGTTCCAGAAGTTGATTGATGTTCAAAAAGCATTAATCTTATATCCAAAATCCATTGAAAAGTCATTATCCAAATCCAATTTAAAAACCAACCGAAATCCGATATCGATCAACTTCTTTTTTTCATTTTTGATTCTTGTAATAAAAAGCTAACTCGTTACTTAAAAATCG
The DNA here is from genome assembly GCA_038251675.1 of Chitinophagales bacterium. Classification (GTDB taxonomy): domain Bacteria; phylum Bacteroidota; class Bacteroidia; order Chitinophagales; family Chitinophagaceae; genus Ginsengibacter. The sequence continues at coordinate 437 of JBBSBD010000455.1, forward strand.
TTATTCAGAAAGCCCCGCAAAAAGCGGGGTTTTCTATTTTTAGTACTTTTATTTTAAAGGAAATTGCTTTTGGAATTTACCGCGATTTAATAAAATGTATCTTAGTTATTTAATACTTACATTTTAGATTTCTAATCAAATGACAGAAGCAATTTTTCCTCTTATTAATACAGGCGAGTTGGTCAAAACCTGTAACAATAAAAACACAATATTGATTGATGCACGCAGCGGTAATGGTGCATACGAAAATTATGTAACAGAACATCTTGCGGGCGCAATTTTCGTTGATCTCGAAAAGCAGCTTGCCGATATAAAGCCCGACGTGGCCGTTGGTGGCAGGCATCCATTGCCCGGACCTGAGAAGTTTGCGCAATTACTCGGAGATCTTGGAATAGATACTGATTCGCATGTGATAGTTTATGATGATAAAAATGGCGCTAACCCGGCGGCCCGGTTTTGGTGGATGTTACGGTCTATTGGTCACAGCAAAGTGCAGGTTCTTAATGGCGGCTACGCCGCTGCATTGAAGGCAGGATTCCCAACTCACTCCGGCGAAGAAACTGCTCTAAAAAGGGAAAAATATAAAGCAGGAAAATGGTTATTGCCAACGGTAACAATGGAAGAAGTGGAGAAGGCTGTAGGTGATAATTCATTTACAGTTATTGATGTTCGTGAAAAAATGCGATACGATGGAGAACATGAACCGATTGACTTAATAGCCGGTCATATTTCCGGTGCTATAAATGTACCCTATACAAATAACCTTAACCAGGATGGACTTTTTTTGCCATTGTCGGAACTCAGGAATAAATATGCAGAGGTACTCAAGAAAACGAAGCCGGAGAATGTGATTGTTCATTGTGGTTCGGGCGTAACTGCATGCCATACTATTTTGGCGATGGATGCTGCAGAACTGCCTATCCCAAATCTTTATGTTGGATCATGGAGTGAGTGGTCAAGAAATAATAAGCCGATAGCTACGTCATCTGATTAGTTCTTTTCTGCAGCCCAAAAGATTGCATTCCCAAGAATGGTTGTATAAACGTGATGGCCTCCGTTTTCATAAAGAGTGAGGATTTGCCCAAACTTGCAAAATCTGGTATTAATAAATTCAATCAACTTCTAAATGATTGAGTAAATTGTATCAAATGAAAATACAATGGCATCATTAAATTCCCGCCGTCAGTTTATGAAAAATACTGCTGGCGGGTTGGGATTGGTAACACTTCCATCCCTGCTTTTTTCTCAAAAAAATTCCCACGCTAAAGGCAAAAAAATTATTTGTATTGGAGGCCATCCGGATGATCCTGAAAGTGGTTGTGGCGGTACGTTGGCAAAGTTGAGGAATGCCGGCCATGATGTAACAGTTGTCTATTTAACAACGGGCGAAGCGGGTATTCCCGGTAAAAACCATGACGACGCTGCAGCAATAAGAAAACAGGAAGCAATTAATGCCTGTAAAATTTTGGATGCTAAGCCCGTTTTCGCAGGACAAATAGATGGAGATTCTATTTGCAATAATGAGTGGGTAAAAAATATTGGGGAATTAATTACAAATGAAAAGCCTGATGTTGTATTTACACATTGGCCATTAGATACGCACAAAGACCACCAGGTAGCAAGCCTGCTTACAATACAAACGTGGGTTCGGGAACCGCAAAAATTTTCTTTATACTTTTTTGAAGTCTGCACGGGAGAACAATCCTTGATCTTTCATCCAACAGATTATGTTGATATTTCAGATACACAGGAGCAGAAGAAAAAGGCAGTTTATTGCCACATAAGCCAGGATCCTGATGGTATATATGGTTGCGGTCATGCAGCCATGGAAGAATTCAGGGGCAGAGAGCTGGGCGTAAAAGCAGGTGAAGGATTTATAAGAATGAATGGCAAATTGCAGGGTGGTATGTCTTTTTGATTTTTTTTTGAACTTTACCTTTGATCGGATTCCAATTAAAAATTAAACGATTGTTATGATAAAAAAATGCTTGAAGTTTTTATTCCTTGTAATTGCTTTTTGTACAATGCTTTCCTGTAATTGAAACCTTATGAAGCAATGATATACGAATTGAAATAAAATTTTGCTACCATGCAAGTGAAAGATTATTTAACAGACACTTTTAGATTTAACGACACTGCAAATAAGAAGTTGTTAAGTAAAATCAAACAGCTTCCTGACAAAGCCGAAAGTATCAAACTATTCAGCCATCTAATCAATTGTCAATACAAATGGATGGCAAGAGTTGTTCACCAGGAAGGTTATGAAAAAATGGATTGGTGGAAGCCGGTTTATGATTTTGGAGGACTCGAAGAAGAGTGGGATAAGAGCCTTGATGTTTGGTTACAATATATCGCGACACACAGCGATGAAGAATTATCTGCTGAAGTTTCTTTCACCGGTTTTGATAATTCACAATGGGCTGCAACACCTAAAGACATTGCCTTGCAACTAAATTACCATTCCATACATCACAGAGCGCAAATACAAACATTGATCAGGCAACAGGGAATTGAGCCGGACTTTGTAGATTACATCGGGACAAAGTATAGAAAACTGGAATGAAAAATTTTCTTTTAAGTACGAGCCATAATAAATTTTTTAAATGAGTTCAAACCAGGAATTAATCGCGGGTTTCTACCGGGCTTTTCAAAAAAAAGATTACAAAACCATGCAGGATTGCTATGGGGATGGCGCCATTTTTAATGATGCCATATTTTCAAATTTAACTGTAGATGAAGTGCGGGCGATGTGGGAAATGTTGATTAAAAAAGGAAAGGACCTTCAGTTGGTTTTTTCAAATATCCGGGCAGATGAGCAAAATGGAAGTGCCGACTGGATAGCGACTTATAGTTTTTCAAAAACAAATAATAAAGTAACAAATCACATACACGCGAATTTTACTTTTAAAGACGGAAAGATTTTCACGCACACTGATACATTCAGCTTTTACAAGTGGGCCAGCCAGGCATTTGGCACTACAGGAATTTTGTTGGGATGGACTTCTTTTTTTAAAAATAAAGTAAGAAATGAAGCAATGAATAATCTCGCAAAATTTATCAAGCGAGCCTAACGCTAATGAAATGTATTTCGCACGATTCTTATTCATAAATATTGGAATTAAAAATTTCTGAAGATTAAAAACGATGATTCATTTATTTTTGAATAAAATAGTCTTCAATTTACAATTATGAAATTAAAATTCTTTTCAGCTTCTAAAATTTTAATTTGTCTCTGTTTTTTTTGTTTCGAACAATCAGCAAATGCTCAATGGATAAATCTTTTCAATGGTAAAGACCTTACGGGATGGAAACAGCTCAATGGTAAAGCAACGTATGAAGTAAAAAATGGAGAGATCGTCGGCACAACAGTTGCCAATACTCCAAATAGTTTTTTAGCGACTGATAAAGTTTACGGCGATTTTATCTTTGAAACAGAATTTTTAGTAAATCCGGAAATGAATTCCGGTATACAATTCAGGAGCGAGATAAAAGATGCCAGTGATACATGCCATGTTACAGATCTCAAGACTCCGGAAAGGGTTCATGGCTACCAAATGGAAATTGATCCCTCTGCACGGGCATGGAG
>JBBSBD010000456.1:0-3992 GCA_038251675.1 Chitinophagales bacterium
CGAGCTTCACTTGCTTTCAGATCCTGCCATGTTTTAAAATCTGAATTTGATTGTAAGGCTATTTCTTTCTTAGAGCGTTCCATTTCAATCTTTGCTTTCTGGCCAAGCAATTCTTTCCGATTGGTGATCACTCCATGAAAATGATCATAAAGTATTTTATAACATTCCCGTTTATATTCAACCAGTTCACGGCTTTCGCTTCGTATTGAAAATATCCAACCATAAATCCATTCTTCCGGCAAGCAAACCATTTTTCTAGCCTGGTCACCGGGTATCTGCATAGGCTGTACAGCATATGCAGGTCCTAAAATTGCATCAGCTTTTATGTTCTTGTATTGCCTATCAAAATTTAGGCTAAGTACTTCACAGATAGGCTTTATTGCTACCCAGTAAACACCTTCTTTATTAAGGAAAAGGAGGTTTTTCCCTTTAAATTCCAAAAATTTTACAATTGATTGTTTCATAGCTACTTATGATTTTAGTTGACAATGCAGGTATTATTTTAAATTCCGTGGTTATACGCCCAAAGGGCAATTTCAATACGATTATTAATACAAAGCTTTTCGCGGATACGTGCCAGGTAAGTGCGCACGGTGCAAATTTCAATATGCATCATATCGGCAATTTCGATGTCTTGTTTCCCTTTTGATACATGGCAAATTACCTGGTATTCGGCGGGTGTTATGTTTCCGTTAATGGCAGCCGGTATTTTACATACCACATTGAATCCCTTGCACGTGGCAACGTATTGGCAACAGGGCGAATCGGGCATGGGAATATCGTTTTGAAGATCAGGCCTTGAATCCAGCGCGCCAAAACGACACTTTACAAAGCATTCTTCAATTTTGTCAGGATCGGTAATGTTAAAATCAATCCTGATCACATTTAACGCACGTTTATCAGCAATAAGTTCGGACTGGAAAGGTTCGCGCAATTGCGTGGGAAGTTCTAGGTAGTCCATGCGTTTACCGTTAAGTAGCACGCGTGTGTTAGTTCCGTCAAAGTAAATTTCTAACGAGTTTTCCAGTCCGGCAGGTATCATAAGTTATTGATGATCTGTTTACGTGTTACATTTAAAGTTTCAATTTCGCTGGCCCAGGCAATAGCTGCATCAATAACCTGAACGGAGTCGCGGGTTCCATTCATTGTTTTACTTACAGTGCTTTTACTCATTCCCGATCGTTGTGCAAGTTCTTTTAGGAACCTGCTTGGTAGTTTTTTCCTAAGCTTACGCAGTGATTTTTTGTCCATATTTTTATTACTTGATTTTTAAAATACTTTGTGCTACTTTAGTGCAACAAATAGGATACGAAAGTATAACTATATTATTCAATTGTCAAGTAAAATATGTTAACAATCGTAATTTAGAATAATTCTAACATGGATAAATCTATAAATCAAAGATTTACTAAAATTCTTGATGAAAAAAAAATTAGTCAGGCTGACTTTGCAGACAAAATAAAGACAGGAAGAGCAAATGTGAATAATTGGTGCAGACTAAAAAATGCAATACCGCTTGACACAATTGTCGAATTACTTATCATGTATCCCGACATAGATGCCCGTTGGTTGCTTACCGGATCGCCCAGGGAGTATAATATTGATCATCCGATCACCATGGTAGAAGAGAAAACCGCCACGTTTATAAGTGGGGATAAGGACTATATAATTCAGTTGCAGAAAGAATTAATCAATAATCTGAAAAAAGACAATGCCAGATTAACGCAGGATATTGCAGGAGACAGTTTGCCAAAGAGAGACATTGCTGTCTGAGATGCATGTCATTTTTAATAAAATTGGAAGCCAAGTGCCTACCTATTTGTATATAACTATCATTTTTTTCAGTCAGCTATAAAAAACTTGTAAGTAAATTCAATATAACATAATAAAGACCAACTATATTCTAACCATTCAAATCTAAAACCAACACCATGAAAAATCTATTATTAGTTTCTGTATTGTTGCTTATGTCACTTGCTTGCACAAAAGAGGCTACATTTTGCTACACTTGCACTTTAACGCAGATTGCGTCAGCTACAGGAATGGCCAATCAAACTACAAAAACCGACATTGAAAAATGTGATATGACTTCGGATGATGCAAAAGCAACAGAACAGGCAGGTACCAGCACCACTACTACAACCAGTTCAGGAATTAAGGTAACCGTTAAAAGTACAATGGTATGCAGGAAAAAATAAAACAAACCAAGCCACATTGAAACCCGTAATCACTTGGGTTCGGGCTAATCGGTTCGTTTTCCACCGCCACGCAAACGACACGAAAAATATAAACTAATACAATAATATTAATTGATAATCAATTAGTTAAACCGCGTAAAAGTTAAAATTAGTATCACTGGTTCGAATCCAGTACCGCGCACAACATTAAAAATCAGTTACTTATATTGAAAATATAATTTAACCGACACGTAAATGCGATACATTTAACTTTTACCGGGAAAGGAACTTTTCTTGGGTAAAAAAAAAATGTACATATCCGAAAACCTTTTAGAAATAAAAAAATACCGCCCGGCAACTTTACACACCGGCAAAAATTGGTATGTCGATTTTTATGTCTATCGCCCTGATATTCAGAAAATGGCTCGTAAACAGTTAAAACTTAATAATATCGAATCCATTACGGCAAGGCGTAAATATGCCACCGGGCTCATTAGCCGTATCAACATCGAACTGGAAAAGGGTTGGAATCCGTTTATATCCGAAGAGCAATCCAAAAGCTATACGCTTTTAACAAAAGTGTCTTCCGACTTTAAAAAGCTTATCGAAAAGAAATTGATCGCAAAGGATTTGCGCGAATCTACTGTTCACAGCTATAAGACTTATCTTAAAAAACTGGAAGAATATATATCCGGACAAAAAGCTGATAAAATGAACGTATACCAGTTCAATAAGGATTTTATGATAGGATTTCTGGATAACGTTTATAACGAAAAAAACCGGGGCAGCCGTACCCGCGACAATTACTTAAAATTCCTTCGTTTATTTGGCGCTTACCTGGTCGAACGTAATTTTATAAAGGTTAATCCGGCTGATGGCATATCCGTGCTTGGCAAAAAAAGCAGGAGCGCAAAAAACCGCACCGTTATCCCGGAAGAAATAAAAATAAAAATTACCGAATACCTCGAGAAGAATAACAGGAACTTTCTGCTGGCTTGCCAGATCCTGTATTTCTGCATGATCCGCCCTCGCGAAATGACATTTATCAAGATTTCGCATATCGATCTTAAACGTTCCGTTATTTTTATCCCGGGCGCAACAGCAAAAAATTACAAAGATGCTGTGGTTACCATCCCGGCTGCTCTAAATTCACTTATAAGTGAAATGGGAATTATGAATGCTGACTCCAACGACTATTTATTTTCAAAAGAATTCCGCCCGGGATCGGAACATATACGCCCTGAGCAATTTGCCCATTATTGGGAAAGATATGTACGTAAAAATCTTGGATTACCGTTGAGTATTAAGTTTTACTCGATGAAGGATACCGGAATAACGGATATGATTCGCCGCTACAATGATCCCATTATTGCCCGCGATCAGGCCAGGCACCACGATTTATCAATTACCAATATTTATACCCCGGCTGATATGATGCAGGGCAATGAGCGGATTAAAAATAATACTGGTAAATTTTAAATAAAAAACCGGCTACGTTTCACAACGCAACCGGCGGCGGCAAAGGGAGGAAAAAGCCTCCGGTAATTATTATTTGAGCTGCAATTATCTTTTAAATATAAGTTTCATTGCAATAAATCCAATAAACAACAAGCCCAATGCAATCATTATGCGGCCAAGCCATAGCTGAGCAATTTGCCACTGGGTAAGCTCGTTAGTTATCTTCCCGGGAAGAGTTGTTGTAATATTAAAATATTCGGTTCTTGATTCCTTTTTGATTGCATCCTTAATAGTTGCCGCAATAACGCTTTCTTTTTGATAAAGGAATAGTTTAAGCTGTGAGTTAATTACCTGGGC
>JBBSBD010000457.1:0-3975 GCA_038251675.1 Chitinophagales bacterium
AGGAACAGTCCTGTTGCAAGACGAAGTTTTTTTAGCCTTCCTCGAATCATGGAAGGCATTTGATTAACGCATTGTTCCATACAATTCATAGTTTAGAATGATTAATAATTAAAATAAATGAACACTCGTTTTTTTTGAAAGGTGAGAAACTGACCAGATTCCCCGGCCTTTCGGTTTAAATGGTTTAGGAAAAAATAATACTTGTGGTCGTTATATGTTGTTATTAAGTGATTTTATTATTATTCCATTTGCAGTTTTTATAGTTTTAAATTCATGTGCTTCACTCAAAAGGTTCAGTATTTTATCTAATGGTTCTGTGTCGAAACTCGCTGTGTAATTTAATTTGCCCACTTCATCGTCAACAATAAATATCCTTGTCATAAACTTCCTTTCCAACTTTTTTGTGATCGAATTCAAATCTTCATCATAAAAACGAAGCACTCCATCGCGCCATTCTGCTGGTTTTTCGAGATAGTTTTGTTTTGAGTGGAAAAGTTTATCGTTGATTAAAAAAGATGCTTTTTCGCCCGGCTTCATAAGCATTTTATTATTGGGCGAATTTGCATCTGATAATTCCACTTTCCCCTCATAAAGTGACACATCCAGTTTATCGTCCCCCGGATAAGCAGAAATATTCAAGTGTGTCCCCAATACCTTTGTTTTGAAAAATGGGGTTTTAATAATGAATGGTTTGCTTTTGTCAGGGGCTACTTCAAAGTAAGCTTCTCCAATCAACAAAACTTCACGAATTTCATCAACAAATGGTTCAGAGGCAATCAAAACAGAATGTGAATTGAGCCATACTTTTGTGCCATCGCTCAAAACAAGGCTTTTAATCTTTCCTTGTTCTGTAACATAATGGTTTAATGAGGTTTCTAAGCTTGGATTCAACTGTTGGTAAGCAATGTAGCTCAATGATAAAACAAGAAGTATTGTTGCAGCTATTTTATAAATGAAATTTGCTGAGTAGTAAGGTTTCGAATTGTTGTGAAACCCTAATTTTTTTTCTGTTTTTTGAATGATTTGGTGGTTTGTTTTTTTTGGGAAAAAATTGAACCAGAATTTGTACAAAATATCTTTTTTCTGTCGCAGTTCTAAATCTCCTGCAAGTTCAGATTCAAGGTTTAATTTTTCTTTTTCAGAAAAATCACAAAGTAAATCCTTGATAATTAAGTTATATATATTTTCGTTTAAGTTCAATGCCAGGTCCTTTAAATGTAAAGACACGCAGATTAAAAATTCTACCCAATCGGAAATACTTTTTTTGAATAATTAAAAAATGCCAGCCTGTTTCAAAGCGGAAGTTTTGACTTTTCTCTTTTTGGTTACATTTAGCAATTCGGTTATTTTTTTAACGGCAAGTACAAGATGATTGTTTACTGTTTTTTCAGTAATACCAAGCACTTCAGCAATTTCTTTGTATTTTAATCCATTAATTTTTGCAAGGGTAAAAGCCATTTTGCACTTACAGGGCAAAGTTTCAATAGCAGCATAAATTTGATCAATTTTTTCTTTTTCAATTAATTCATTTTCGGGTCCTTCAACTTGCACAAATTGAAATTCGCTCACCAAATCGATCGAAATGATTTTTTCGTTTTTAACTTTACGTAAATACGATAAACAGCCATTTCTTACACAAATAAATAAATATGATTTTAGGTTTAAAATTGTTTCAAGTTGTGCGCGGTTATTCCATATTTTTACATACACATCGCTAACAATTTCTTCAGCAACCTCTTTGTTTTTCAGGAACCCGATGGCGAACCAAAGCAAATCTTCGGAAGTCAATTCCATCAACTGGCTAAACTTTTTTTGATCGCCGTTTGCTATTAATGATTTGTAATTGTGGCTGTTAAGCATAAAATTTTCAGAGCTTTAGATTAATTTAACGGTTATAGTTTAATGGTTGAAAGCTATGAATATTTATTCATTTAAAAAAGAATAGGAAAAGAATTGTTGGAATTATTAGTCACTGTTGCTAATAGTTGGAGGCTCTATCTTGTTTTTGGGAATATAAGAAAAACGTAGTTTTTTGGTTATTGGTGTGCCGGGCATGTTCTGACACTACAGGGTGCAAGTCCCGAGAGAGCCGTAATGACCGGAATCTCAAAGCCGAAAGCAAGGGTGTCTGCCGTGAGGTAGAATCTGAAGGAAGCTGAAGGCATGTAATTGTTGCGACGGACAGAAACCTGATATAAGGCTTGTCCTGCGGGGTAACTGAACCATGAATCAGGAAGCCCAATAGTCATTCGGAACGCAGGAGGGGTAAATCAGGCGCAGCAATTTCAAAGTATCAGGGCTTACCCCGGGAGACCTTTATGCCTTCCCCGATAAAGGGATAACCGGACGGGTAACCGGTCGGCGAGAACGTAAAGGAGTCAGCAGATGGCATAGTAGATATGGACACGAGCCAACATAGATAGTTGGAGGTCTCACCAAATATCGAAGGCCTGAATCTATTAATGAAGTGAAGCTACAAAGATGCGTAAAAACAGATGGCAACAGAAAATAGGGGAGGGTTTACAGTTAGACTGTTTCAAAGACCTTTTACAACCTGTGGTTTACCTCAAGGGCAGAACCCGGAAAGGCAATCCGTCAGGAGTTGAACTGTTATCGCAATTGGAGGTACAGCGGAACTTGACCATGAACTTGTTGGAAACCGTAGTAGATTACGGCAACCTGATTAAAGCTTACCAACGTGTGAGGCAAAACAAAGGCAGCGCAGGGGTTGATGGTATGGATGTGGATGTACTTGGCAAATGGTTGGAAAAGAACCTGAACGTGCTATGTGGGACGGTTCTTGAAGGTCATTACCAAGTGGGCGCAGTGCGCAAAGTAATGATACAGAAAACAGGAGGAGGAGAACGAATGTTAGGCATTCCTACTGTAAAAGACCGTATGTTACAACAAGCTATACACCAGGTTCTTAATCGCTCTTACGACCCCTTGTTCAGCGAAAGCAGTTTTGGTTTCCGTCCGGGGCGCAGCGCCCATCAAGCCATCGAACAATCGAGCCGGTATGTCGAGTCGGGCAAAGAATGGGTCGTTGACATCGACTTGGAAAAATTCTTTGACAAAGTGAACCACGACAGGTTGATGCAACGGTTGAGCAAAGGGATAGGGGACAAAAGGCTGTTGAGGCTGATAAAATCCTATCTCCAAGCCGGCATGATGGCAGGTGGGTTGGTGGAACAGCGGACAGCCGGAACCCCGCAGGGGAGCCCGTTGTCGCCGTTGCTGTCCAACATCGTTTTAGATGAGCTGGACAAGGAGCTTGAACACAGGGGGCTGAGTTTTTGCCGCTATGCGGACGACTGCAACATTTATGTGGGCAGCAAGAAAGCTGGCGAACGGGTAATGTTGTCCATAAGTAAATTTATCGAGCAGAAGTTAAAGTTAAAAGTCAACCGTCAAAAGAGCGGGGTAAGGCACTGTTCGGAAGTAAAATTTCTTGGCTACACATTACTGACAGAGGGGGGCATACGCATAGCCGATGCTTCAATCAAACGTTTTAAGGACAAAGTGAGGGAAATTACCAAAAGGAACAGAGGAGTAAAATTTGAACAGGTTATCAAAGAGTTAAACTCAATGATAATAGGATGGGCCAACTACTTTCATTTAGCCAACAAATGGCTCGCAAGCCTTCGTGACATTGATAAATGGATACGGAGGAAACTAAGGTGCTACAGGTTAAAACAATGTGGCAGGAAGTACACGGTGTTCAAAATGCTCAGAGGTTTTGGTATTCCTGAACAGACCAGTTGGAACGTGGTAATGTACACCCGTGGCTGGTGGGCAATGTCAGCAAAACAAGCAGTTGAGAAGGCGATGGGGCTACGATGGTTTTCCGAACAAGGTCTTTTTTCTGTCCTTCAAAGGATAGGAAGGTAAAATTAATGGAAACCGCCTTGGTACGATAGGCGTATGCCGGGTGGTGTGGGGGGACAGCGGCGCGAGCCGCTTCCTACCCGATTA
>JBBSBD010000458.1:0-3954 GCA_038251675.1 Chitinophagales bacterium
ATTTTCGGGATGGTCGCCATACTTTTTGCTATCCACCAACCGCATATCGGCTGCCATCTTCTTTGCATAGTTGGTTGCAATGAGCATTCTGCCTTTATCTTCTTCAGCAGTAAGCGGCGCTCTTCCAATGAGAGTCGCATCACCCGTTTTAGCAAACTGCATTAAATTCTTTATGAACTCACTTTGCTCTTCCGTAGGCTTAATATTAACCAGTGTTTCATTAAGGTCAGGCTTATCAAGCCTGATATGCTTTGCCGTTTTGTAATCTGTAATTTCATTATAGAACAGTGCCAGTTCAGGTACTTTAATAAAATGACGGAAACGTTCTTTGGCAATGATTTCATTGGTAACTGAAAATTCAAAGTCGGTTGTTTTTCTTGCAAATACAGCAGCCCAACCATCAAAGTTTTCGATGTGCTGTCTTTCCATTTCTTTAGGCCGCAGATATTTAAACAGCAGGTACATTTCTGTGAGGCTGTTGGAAATAGGTGTTCCGGAAAGAAAAGTAACACAGAGATCCGCATTGAATTTTTCCTGCAAAGTTCTCACAGCAAAAAGCATATTGAGCGCTTTCTGACTGCCTTGCATATTGCCAATGCCAGCAACACGATCATGCCTTGTTGTAAAAGTTAAGTTTTTGAATTTATGCGCTTCATCTACAAACAGGTGGTCAACGCCTAACTCTTTAAAGTTGATACCTGCATCTTTCTTTTGTTCAATGTCACTTATGAGATTTTTTAACTGGCCCTGCAGATTATTTTTTCTTACTTCCAAACCTTTAAGCATTTTCTTAGATATATCACCGCCCAGGTCTTTAAGTGTGTCAAGGTCGCGCTCAACATTATCAAGTTCATTTTGAAATATCTTCCTTTGAATTTCCGGTGACTGCGGTATTTTACCAAACTGATCATGTGTAAGGATGATGCAATCCCAATTATTGTTTTTGATTTCATGAAAGAGGCGCATTCTCTTTGCAGGTGTAAAATCGTTTTGCCCTGGTGAAAGTATCCTTGCGTTTGGATAGGCTTTGCGATAGGTCTCGGTGATCTGGTTGATATTAGCCTTTAGCGCAAGAATCATAGGCTTATGAACTATACCCAATCTTTTCATTTCCTGAGCAGCCACAATCATGGTAAGCGTTTTACCAAGCCCTACTTCATGGTCTATTAATGCACCCTTGTTTTGAATAATGCGCCATGCAGCATTTTTTTGTGAAGTGTATAAATCTTCAATGCCTAAATTTTTCTTTTGCAGGCCTGGAAAAGTCAGGTGATCGCCGTTATATTCACGAAGCACATAACAATTGAAAGTGTTGTTGTAAAGAGTTTCTAAATGTTTTTTGTCCGCCTCGGGCAACGCCTGCAACCAGGTAATAAAGCCCTTACGAATGGTCTCAATTTTTTGATGCGCAAGTTGTATAGCTTCATTGTCCGGTACCCGGATAGTTTTATCATTAGCAAGTTTTACTTCATAGGTGAAAAAAGGAGTAGTGTTCTCTAATGCATGTTCCAATATGGTATGACCATAAGTTGTTCTGCCACTCTTTGGAGTGATAGCAAATTCCTGGTTAATCTTTGCATTTTGCCCTGAAACATTTACTTTAAAGCTGTCAAGTGATTGAAAATAATTGACGCTGGTTTTCAGCTCAAATAATTCACAGGCGAAGCGATCATAATAGTTTGTTGGGATCCATCGTTCTCCTAAGTTAAAATCAAGCAATTCGAAAGGTATTTTTTCAGGTTGAACTTTCCCTATCGCTTCGAGACTTCTTTGTATCTGTATATTTTCGGGCTTAGAGGCTGCTTCTCCTTTTGCAATATTCCATTTCTCAACAACATTACCTGACAAATACTGATCAACCGTTTCCCAAGCATTGTCCTGTGGATTGAGGTAGATATGTCCGTCAAGTCTATGAACGATTTCTGCTTCCGAAAGACCTGTGGCTGCTTCAATAAAATCTAATTTAACTTTGCCATTTTCATTCAGACATTGTGCAAGAGCTTCAATAGGATCATCGGTGCGGAATTGTTCCTCCTTCGGGTTAAGCGATTGTGTTAGAATATCTGCCTGTATATATTGTTCGTTTTGTTTTCGTTCGAGTGACGAAAGAATGATAAAGCCAAAAGGAATATCATTAGTGATCAGTTTACGGTTGGTTGGATAATTAAGTAAGCCGTACTGATCTACAAATTTTTCATAGTTATCTCGTAAAGTCTTTCTCAATTGTGAATGTTCGACATCACCAGAACTTTCTTTTTCCGTTAATTCCAGATAGCTATCCCGGATATTGATATATTGTTCATAAAATGTTTTATCTCTCCCGTCCGACAAAAAAGGTTGAAACATTGCCTGTTTAAAACCATTATCTATATTGCCGATACTGCCTGCCTCACCATGATGAATAACAAGTGTTCCTTCTTTATAAAAGATTTTAAGGTCTGTAAACAATTCCGGTTGGTTTCGTTCCAATCCAAAAGCTGGCTGAAGCAGTTTATCGCCTTCATACAAATAATCGTAGCCATATTCCTGTAAACGGTGAGATAGGCTCTGCAACTCGTGGGTAAGGGCAGCAGCGTTTTTCCAGTTAGTTGAAAAATTGATTTCTTCTACATTAGAATATAGTTTGTACACGTACTGCTTAAAGGCAGGGGCTTTGGCTGTTATTAGAACGATGCTTTCATGTTCAGGCCTGGCAGTTGTTTTTACCATGCTGATGATACGGGCTGTTTCTTTTTGAACTACTGTCGCATCGAGATCATTGACATAAGATATCGCCCGGTTAATATTCTCAGCAGGAGTGCTATCAAATAAACCCAATTGCACATTCACTTTTTCTGTCTTGTTTTCTGGCGTTGGTAAGAAGGTTAGTTGCTTACGAACAACTGCAGGTTCTGAAATAGTAAGTGATTGTGCCTGGTGAAATAAGCTTTTATCAAAACGTGCTTCTATACCTTCACCAATCGTTGCAGATAATTTTTTAGCAATGTCGTTTATTTCTCCACGCTGCCATACACTTTGATTGGCATTTCCATATTGATTTTTCCCCGCCTTTACTTCATCGCCAGCAATAATTTCAGGGTGGTTATGTATATAGCTATTGAGATGATAGCTGCCAAATTCATTTTCCTGTTTTATCGTTTCTATCAGGTATTTTTCTTCTGCTGATAATTCCTGTTTACTTTCATTTTTTTGAACAATGAGTAAATGGCTTGGCGCTTCTGTATTGCCGGTATCTTTCATCAGGTTGTCCGGCATAACGGTCAAACTGATAAAATCAGCCTTCTTGAAAACATATTCTCTCGCGGATTGATTGGATGGATTGTTTAAGAAACCATCAGTAGTGATATAGGCAAGCAGACCACTATCGGCAATCTTATCCAGGCCTTTTGCAAAAAAGTAATTATGTATTTTACCGGACAATTCTTTATCAGAAAAAGCTTCATCATAAACTGAAAAATTGCCAAAAGGAATATTGCTGACAATCAGATCATACTTACCATTATCATTTATCGGAGCTTGTTCAAAGCCTGTAATATGAACAGTTGCAGGAGCAGAAAAAGAACTGCTTAAAGCCGCAAGTACACGTCCTGTGAGCATATCCTTTTCAACAGCCGTTATATTTTTTATGCCAGGAAAAAACTTTGAAGCTTCTGTAAGAAAGACTCCGGCGCCGCTACTTGGTTCGTATATATTTTTTGGTTCGAGGCCAAGTTCTTTAAATGTTTTGTATAAAGTTTGCGTTACAACTTGTGGTGTATAGAAAGCGGTAAGTACACTGTTTTTTATGGAACCTATTGCTTCTTTATATTGTTGATCCGATAATTTTTCTTTGAGCAATTCATGTAGTTCTGTTATTTTAGAATGTAGCCGCAGGTCTTCATTTGTTGCATTTAGTTTAATCCATTCTTCTTTAGGTGCATTGGGATATAATATGGCTTTTATTCCGCCAAAGCC
>JBBSBD010000459.1:0-3943 GCA_038251675.1 Chitinophagales bacterium
CGGAAAGGCATTCCTTCAGATCTTTTTATTAAAAGCTAATTTAGCATTGAACGCATCAAAATAATGGAGTTATTGGTCATAATTGTGGACTTTTAGTTAGTCCGGTTTGTTTAATTTTATTTATATTAGATGTAGAAATTATTAAGACGGTATCAGTATCTGAAAAAAAATTTTTTACTCAAAAGCAAGGTTATAAAATAACGACAGTTCCTTATCCAATCATCCGACAGACCACGATTTTCGAAAACAAAAATAAACCAACTGCATGTCTGCCCAGGTAGTCAATAAAGTATATTTATTTGAAGACTTCAGACTTATAACTTCCCAATTACAAGCACAAAAAAATAAAATTACAACTGGCAGGAACTGGCCGGTGTTAACGTGTAAATACTGGTGAATTTGGAAAGTGCAGAATAATTATACAGGCAGTACGAATCTTTTATAAGTTAAAATTACATATATGAGCCATAAATTTCCAATGATCGTGTTATTCGTTTTAGGAATATTTTTTATTTCCAGCACGAATGCGCAAAATACAGTTACAGGTACCATTACCGATACCAAAACTGGTGAGGCTTTGCCGGGGGCCTCAGTAAAAGTGGACGGCTCCGCAACCGGGGTATCAACCGACGCTCAGGGTAAATACTCCATCAGTGTTCCCTCTTCAAATGCAAAATTGATGTTCAGCTTTGTAGGATATCAACCAAGAGAAATTTCCGTTGGGGGTCAGAAAGTCATAAATGTGCAGATGGTGAATACTGAATCTTCATTGAACGAAGTTGTAGTGACCGCCCTCGGCATCAATCGGTCGAAGAAATCCCTTGGTTATTCAGTGTCTGAAGTAAAATCGGAGGACCTGGTGAAAGCAGCAAATCCTAATCTCTTAAAATCATTAGATGGTAAGGTGAGCGGGGTAAATTTCACCAACCTTAGCAGCGATCCTACTTCTTCTGTATTGGTGAATATACGGGGTACTACAGCGCTGCCTACTTTAGGTGACAGAAATGTTGCTTTAAAAGGACAGCCTTTGTATGTTATAGATGGAATACCGGTGGGCACCCAAACTGTTACGCAAAAAGATAATGTAGATTTTGGGAATATCCTTTCACAATTGAATCCGGACGATATTGATAATATTACCATTTTGAAAGGAGGCAGTGCAGGGGCACTGTATGGAAAAGAAGGCGGTAATGGTGTTATAATGATAACTACAAAATCAGGTAAAGCTGGTAAAAAAGGGCTTGGCATTTCTTATTCTGTTGCTGATGTATGGGATAAGGCTTTCCGGTTTGTGCCCATTCAAATGGAATATGGTCCGGGCCCAAGAGCTGATACATGGGCATTGGATGGTACTGATACCTGGGGGCCAAAACTGGACGGCAGCACTACATCCGATTACTGGAATGTAAAGACCCAGCAATGGGAAACCAAAGCGATGTATTCAAATGGCCAAAATCCGGTAGAGGCTTATTTGCAAACAGGACATACCCTCACTAATAACCTAAGTGTGCAGGGTAATTATGATAAGGGCTCTTTTCGTTTATCGTTGTCTAATATGGACAACAAAGGGGTGATGCCAAATACTAAAGTAGATCAAAAATCAGTATCACTGAATTCGCAATACCGGCTGACCGACAAAGTAAAAATTTCAGTAAGCACCAGTTACATACACACCAATTCCCCAAATAAAGCAAGAATACAAGGAGGAGGCGATGATGCCGTTTTAAATCAGTTGTTGTATGCATGGCCTACCAGCCTGCAGCCGCTTTCTGAAATGAAAAATTACTGGTTAACAGGATTTGAAGGCATCAGGCAAAACGGTGCTATCATGAATGACAATCGCCCTGAGGCCCCCGACCAGGCAGGTGTAAATCTTGGTAACCCCTATTGGTGGGCTTATGAAAATGTGCATCGCTTTCAAAGAGATAATTTCTTTGGCAAAATTCAGTTAGACTGGCAGCTTTCCGACAAATTTTCTTTCTTAGTAAGGACCGGTATGGAGAACGTGAAAGAATATTATGAACAAAGAATGTCATGGAGCGACCCCGATAACCAAGGGAAATTTGTAACAGGAAATAATAATACATCGTTGATCAACTCTGATGCGATATTAACTTACAATAATAATTTTGGTAAGGTTTCCTTAAGCGTGTCAGCAGGCGGTAACTACGCTTACTCCAATAACAATAATCTTGAAATGACAGCAGGACGTCTTTCAGCGCCTGAGTTATTTACTTTAACCAATGCCGCGCCGGGACAATTACAGGTCTCCTCCTCAGGATGGGGTACAGGACAGAGTTACAGCGTATATGGTACTGCAACAATCGGCTATAACAACCAGCTTTTCCTGGACGTCACCGGCCGTAACGACTGGAATGGTGTTTTAGCAGAAGAAAAAATAAATTATTTCTATCCTTCAGCATCTTTAAGCTGGATAGCTTCTGAAACATTTAAACTTCCTGAATCTATAAATCTTCTAAAATTTCGTGTTGCCAAAGCGGACGTTGGTAACGGGCTATTGCGCAGAAGAAGTATAGACACTTATAGTTTTGATGCCAGCGACTGGGGCGCTGCCAAGACGGTTAATATCAATGCCAGCCTGGTTGATAAGGATATTAAACCACAGCACTCTATTACCACAGAAGGCGGCATCGACCTGGGGATGCTTGATAACCGGGTAAGGCTTGGGTTTACCTATTTTGTAAAAATTCAGAAAGACCAGATAGATAATATCCCTACCGTTCAGGGAACAGGGTATTCAGGTCTATTAACGAACATTGGCGATGTACGGAATAGAGGATTTGAAATTGAATTGGGACTAACACCCATTAAAACAAAAGACTTTAGCTGGGACCTTGCAGCCAGTTTTACAAAATACAAAGCAGTTATAACACGCCTGTCCGACAAATTTGCTCCGAACGGT
This sequence comes from Chitinophagales bacterium, assembly GCA_038251675.1. Lineage (GTDB taxonomy): Bacteria > Bacteroidota > Bacteroidia > Chitinophagales > Chitinophagaceae > Ginsengibacter. The sequence continues at coordinate 2,924 of JBBSBD010000459.1, forward strand.
TATGTTTTTGCTGATTACGGTAGAAATGAAAAAGTAAGGATAGCGGTTGGTGAAGAAATTGGAAATATGTATGAGGCCAATCCTGTTCTGAGAGTTAAGTCAGGGAAGTACGCAGGCCAACCATTATTGGATGGTTCTGGTGGTGAGTTTCAGAATTCCGGGGATGAAAACGATCGTGGCCGCCTGGGAAATTTCAATCCTGATTTTATACTCGGTGTCAATACTACATTCAGGTATAAACGGTTTTCTCTAAACCTGGTAGGTAGTTTAAGATATGGTGGTAAGTATGTTTCTGTAAACCAGAAATACATGGAATCAGATGGTATGACCCAAACCACTGTCAGCTCTGGCCCAAACAATCCCTGGTGGAGCGGAGGAAGAGATGCATCACAAGGTGGCTATGCATGGCCGACACAAGGTTCAAGCCAATATGACGCCATCAATAACAACAATGATGGGCAGGCTTCTTATACATTGAACGATGCCAGTTATGCAAAAGGAGTTTTTCTAAACCCTGATTATACAGGCGACCCTGCAGATGCCACCGATGCTGACTATATAGTTAATGGTGCTGACCCCAATAATACTTTTTACCAGATACCCACCAACAGTTATGGAGATGTGGTCTGGAATTTTTCCTCCACGCGTACTTATGATGCTACCAACTTTAAATTGAGAGAAATTTCAATAGCATATACATTACCCAATAATCTGGTGAACAAGTATAAACTACAGAATATAACGTTCTCTTTAATTGGCAGAAATGTATTTCAATGGAACAAATCGGGCCGTCATGAAGATCCTGAATCTGCCTTTCAGGGTGTAGGTACAGACCAGGGTATTTTAAGGGCCACGTTACCGGGTATACGTTCTTATGGGTTTAAACTTTCAGTTGGATTTTGATAAATTTCACGTTTAATAATAAAATATGAAATCGTTAATAAAAAAATTAAGTGCGCTTGTTTTGATCTCTTGCTTTGCTGCTTCCTGCGGTAAAGATTCACTGAGGACTTACGATGC
>JBBSBD010000460.1:0-3940 GCA_038251675.1 Chitinophagales bacterium
CTGTTGTGTTGTAGCCATTTCGGATGAGAAAAAAGGAGCATCAATTATAGCAACCGTCAACATTGAGGTAAATAAAACCGAAATGATAAAGCAGATGGGCAGTGAATTACCGAATATTGCTATTCCGAAACACTTTATTGTTATCAAGGAATTGCCCATGATGGCCACCGGGAAGATCGATTTCAGAAGTGTTACGCGGATTGTGGAAGATATTATAAATGGTGCGGGTTTACCTGTCATTGAATTGGAAACTCCGGATATTTCGCGCGGCAACGTAGCTTAGTTCCTGTGAATGGCTATGAAGGACATGCAGGATACAGAGTGATTTGTTACTTTACGGAGAATAACACTTTCCTGAAAAATCCCTTCCTGAGCATTTTCGAGCTGATTTCATTTACTATTGTCAGTTAAATTCCTCCAAAAACATGGAGTTATCCGGCATTTGAATGAATTTCTGCCGTTTAAAAAACCGGAATACTGATATCAGCTTGTTTTACTACTTAATTTTCATAGAAAGGCTCAATCCGTCTTTACTTGTGGATAAGTTAAGTATTTCTCCGGCCAATCGGAAATGTGACATTGACGCTAATTCCAGGATAGTTCCTGCCAGTACAAATCCACAGCCAATAATTACTACAGCTTTGACTTTTTTATTATATTCATTTACTTCTTCAGTATATTTTGCTGTGCTTCCGTCATACTCAGGATATTCTATTCCGTAAGGTATACCAACTGCCGTTAAAATTCCAATTCCTGAAACCACAATGCCTGCTACAAACAATTTTTGTGCTTTTATCACTTCATTACCAGCAGGCAAATCTTTCAGCTGCTCCAGGTAATAATTTCTGAGAAAAGAATCACTGACTACTTTATGCGTATCCGATTCATATGAATATTTTTTGATATTCTTCATTTTTATCTGGTAATCAATACCGGATTCCTTTTCTTTTATCTGTAATGTACTATCCGTAATGTTATAGATTCTTCCGAAATATATTTTCCCGTTTATTAAAGTTACAGAATTCTGAGAGAAAGAAAATAAACCGCACAATACAAACAGAATGAGGAGTAGTGAATGTTTCATATTGTTTTATTTAGAGGTTAAAGAAATACAATAAAAACGGACTTTACAGATAACAGTTTCCGGCTATGTTTGTTTTACTCAGAGTCAATATAAAAGATTAATCTATCTCAATAATTTTCAAACTAAAATATTTAAACTGAGCTTTTTGCAGCCTGCAATTCTACTGTAAACAATCCTAAATGTTTCCTTTATATTATTAAAATAAGATGCGAGGGCAGTTTTTTGCCAACAACTACAGTGTATCTTCCACCAAATTATATAAGCATTACCGGTAATTGTGTAATATACCCGATTGCAAAGACTGTAATTTTGCCGTTCATAAAACAACTCAAATTCTGAGTAGTAAAGATGTAAAAAAATCAATCGGATCTGAACACTCATTTATTAATTAATCAAACAACAAAATCATGAAAAAATTACTTTTTGTATTTGTAATCCCGGTTATGCTGCTGGCTGCCGGATGCAATCAATCCAAAGAAGAAATAGCTAAGTTGAAAGCAACAAACGATAGCCTCGTATCGGTTGGCGTAGCTAAAGATTCAACCGTATCAATGTTTGTAAGTTCATTCAACGAAATCCAGTCAAACCTGGATTCAATCAAAATGAAAGAAAAAATAATCAGCAAAGCAACTGAAGGAAATAATGAACTTAAGAGCCGGACAAGAGATCAGATTATCAGCGATATCAATATGATTTACAAACTACAGCAGGATAACCGCAGGATGGTAGCATCCCTGCGTTCGAAACTTAAAAATGCAGGTGCCCAGGCAGCTGAAATGGAAAAGATGATTGATAACCTGAGCAAACAAATTGAAGAAAAAGACGTACAGATTGCCCAGCTTAAAGATGATTTGGCAAAAGTAAACATACAGGTGGCTGACCTGACAACCAAAGTCGATGATCTGAACACCAGTGTTGATAACCTGAGCACTGAAAACAAAGCCAAACAACAAGCTATTGAAGAGAAAACAGCCGCTCTCAACACTGCTTATTATATAATCGGCACAACCAAAGAGCTGAAAGATAAGAAAATTGTAACCAAAGAAGGTGGATTTATTGGCCTGGGACGTACCAAAGAGTTAACTCCTGATGTTGATAAAAAGTCTTTAACCAAAGTTGACATTACCACTCTGAAGGTTATTCCTATAATGAAGAAAAAAGTTGAAGTTTTGACTTCACATCCTAAAGATTCATACATTATTTCCGGTAAAAACCAAGCCGATAGCCTTGTGATAACCAATCAGAATAAATTCTGGAGCTTGTCGAAAGTTCTGGTATTAAATGTGAAATAATAATATAATTACAAAGAAGAAAATCCGGCTCAAAAGGCCGGATTTTTTTTTGCGAAGAAGTGACTGGATCAGAAAGCCAGTGTAGCTGCACGTGAAATCGTGACAGATAGCGCTCAGACCCTCAGTGAGCCCCGAAAACCTCGGGCGGCATAGTAGGAATCGGCTCCGTTGTGATACACAAAGACAGTGTCGTAGCGACGATCACAAAAGATGGCACCACCGAGTTTCCTGATATCTGAAGGTGTTATTATCCAGCTCGATGTTTTTAAATCATATTTTCCCTGTTTCTGCAAGTCGCGGTATTGTTCTTCTGTTAATAGCTCAATGCCCATGGCAGCAGCCAAATCAATAACGTTGTTTACAGGTTTATTTTCTTTCCTGCTATCAAGTGCTTTACGGTCGTAACAAAGGCTTCGGCGGCCTTTGGGACTTTCCTCTGAACAATCTATAAAAATGTATTTGCCTGTCATTTTATCGTGACCAACAACATCCGGTTCTCCGCCGGTTTGTTCCATTTCATTGAGCGACCATAGTTTTTCAGTATTCGCAACCAGCCTTTCCTGTACTTTGGACCATTCAATATCTATATGGCGGTTCATGTTTTTCTCAAAACGGGATTTTAAGACTCCGATCAGTTCTTGACGTTGTTCCGGTGACAACTCCTTTTTATTTTCCATTGTCATAATGCGTAATTGATTTGTTTACAATTTCCTGCTATTGGTTTTGAGCAATGTCGGCTGAGCGGTTGTGCAGCCTTACTGCAAACGTTCCGGTGCGTGTCGGTTTAGCATAATATTTGGTATTCTTAGCAGTAAAACTCTATTGCTGTATTCCTGTCAGCCATCCTATTCATTCTTTTCCACAATCAGAATTATATTTTTCAACCAGAGGTATCACTTTAACTCCTAAAAATACATTACTCTGTTTTACCATTTCTACAGCCGAATCGCAATCACCCAGGTATTCCATCAAATCTTTTTTTACTCTGAACCAGTTTAACCATTTTAACTCACTGTCGTTCTTTTGAAACAGATAACTCACAGTTCTGTTTTGAACTCCCATATCTGGCTGATTAAAAGAAAATAATTTCAGATAACCGTTTACTTCAAGTTTCAAAAACATAACAGAATCTATTAAATCACTGTTAACCGAATTATAGGTATGAAAATTCATTTTTCGGGAAAGCATTCTGTAAGTATTATTATCAAGTGTAAATTGAATTTCTGAAGCGTCTGTCGGCCTGATTTTTTTCTTTTTCCCATCTGAATCAAAATATTTAATACTTCTTTGAAGTTCGAAAAAATAGGGAATTGTCCCGGATATATCTGTCGGAATAATAAATGTAACCCGTATGGTATCATCAGGGTATATAATGAGGCCTTCGATTTTCTTTGCAATTGCTGATATAGCAATAGTTTGAAAGAAAATAAAGGCAAAGAAAATCTTTTTCATCTTATTAGCGTCTTTCATTAATCTCAAAATGTTAATAAATTCTGGGTGCTATATTTCAGACGTTTACTCCTTTAAAGGCTGGTATAGTTACGCCGGCAGAAATACCGAGAAA
>JBBSBD010000461.1:0-3930 GCA_038251675.1 Chitinophagales bacterium
CCTAATAAATTGTACTTCATGTGTTATTTTATTTTTGAATTAAAAATTGCTTTTTTTAAAAAGGTATCATATCCACCATGATGAATTTTTGCCACCGGGGATTATAAGATTGTAATGTAAATACTTAAATGCTCATTCGTTGGCTTATGATTTTTTTAATATTTACATAGCAACAACATTTCAGCCAAATTTTTGATTGGCAGAATTTTTAAAGGATTGTAATTATTAAAATGATAATAACTTAAGCCATGATCACCTGGAAGGAAAAATGCCGGTTCAATGGATCCTTTTTTGCATTTCGATAACAGCCGGCATCTCTGAATTGAAGTAACTTAACAATTAAAACACTGCAACTATGAAACTATTTTTTACAGCAACCATACTTTTTTTATCATGCCATTTAACTGCGCAATATCATTTTTATTCAGAGGACGACAGGGCATACGGGAATGATAGAAACACACTAACCGATATTCCGTTGCTTCCCGACAGCAACAAAAAGGTAGATGTGTTTTTTAATGATGAATCGCCCAAACAAGCTTATTATAAAGTAAGAATTATTGAAGTGAGCACAACTTATGCTGACTACAACAGGCTGCTGTCGCTTTTGAAACAGAAGGCAGCCAATGAGGGGTTTGATGCAATAAAATTACTGGGTAAAAGTCAATCGCTGGTGCAGGATAATAGTTTGGGAACCGCTGTAGTTAGTGGTGTTGTGGAAGGGCTTACCGACGGGAACAGAAGGGGAGAAGATGACCACTATCATGCACCGTTAATCAATGTGCAAAGCCTTTCGGCCATTGGTATAAAATACAAATCGCAGGTAAACTATATTGCGACAGTGGTAAAGTCTGCCACGATACGTTTCCCTGGAGAAGATATATTTTATAAAGTAGATTTTAATTTGAGCGGGCTTTTTCCTGATGCGGAACATACCGATGCAAAAGAGTATTACCTGAAAAACATCTCAGTTTTTAGAAATGCCGATTTACTCTTTAAGGCCTGCAAGCAAAAGAATTTTCAAAAAATAATTGCTGAGCCAGTTACCGGTAAAATGAAAACCGATTCCGGATACATAAAGTACATTGCTTATGCAGAACCACAAGCACTCGTGCGCATCAACGTCCCTACGGACCAATTCCCTTCAGTAAAAAAATATTTCATTAGTTATAAAATGAGAAATAATTACCAGCCTTTAGAGCGTGTAATATCTTATAGAAAAAAACGCCCGTTGTATAAAGATGTTTACCTATATGATGATGGTAACCTTTGTTACGGATTTGTACGGTACGATGTTAAGAGCGGCAAGGAATTGCTCAACGTTCACTATGACTTTTTTACCTTAGAAGATCTTCCGAAAGCGGAACTTTTTTAAAACAGGATGTGCAGCCTTGAGGACGCGGGCGCCAGGCGATTTTCTTAATCATTATCATCCCCCAACATCTTATGTGTAAACCTGATAATAATAAACTCAGCAGGTTTCACTACCGCCAGGCCTATTTCCACGATCATTTTTCCTGCGTCAATATCGGCTTGCGTCATGGTACTGCCCAAGCCGACTCTTACAAAAAAAGCCTCGTTGGCTTTAGCGCCAATCAATGCACCAGCTCGCCATTGTTCTATGAGATAATTTTCGATCATTAACCTTACCTGTCCCCAGGTATTAGAATCGTTGGGCTCAAACACAAAATGCTGCGTAGCGTCTTTACATGATTCTTCTACCATATTAAAATACCTGCGCACAGAAATATACCGCCATTCATTATCATTACCGGCGAGCGTACGGGCGCCCCATATAATTGCAGGCCCTCTCCCAGTGAAGGTCCGTATTACATTTATATACTTTCCCTGCGAATCTGCATCGTTTAATTCTTCCTGTTCCTGTTGCGTTAATACATATTCAGGCCGGATTGCTGCATCAATGTTCACATTAGCCGGAGCCTTCCATACACCACGGGTATTATCGGTTTGAGCATACACGCCTGCAACTGCCGGCGAAGCAGGTAACCGCATTTCGATCTTATTAATAGCATCAACTGCGAGGTTGTAGTAGGCACTGTTAGTGGATTTTAATTCTGCTAACGTTCCGGGAAGCTTGCCTGCACCATTGCTTACAATTTTTACAAGGTCGTCTGTTGTATTAAAATGAATGCTTGTGTAGAGCCGGGGAAAATAGGCCGCAGCATATTGTAAATAACTCGTATCAACATTAAGGCCGCTTCTCAGCAACGCAGCTTCGTCTCTCCATCCTGCCGTGTTACTGCTCCTATGAAAAACAGTTAAAATGGTGAACCTGTCGTGTAGCGTTTTGCACTGTTCCATTGCTTTTTTATACAGGGAATAATAGTTGGTGTATTTCGCCAGGTTTATAGCATCCGGAAAAAGCAACAAGGTGACTTCATCTACTTTTCCTGCCATTCGTAGCCCCCGTTTAAGATCAGTTATTTTTATTACGTTATTATCCTGGTAGTCACCGATGGATATAATGTAACATTCACTGCCACCATTGAGAAAAAAAAGCCTGAGCGAATAATACAATAAATAGTGCGACCTTTTTTTCTCATTCAATGTGCCGATAACCGCAAGATTATTTCCAATATTTTCAAATGTGATTTCGAGCCCTTTTTCATTATCTGCGAAGCCAAAATACTTTTCATATTCAAGGAGCGACGATATTTTAAAAGGTTTATTTAGAAGATCGCCGGGTGATTGTAAATTGGCTTTTTGTGTGTAGCCAATGAAGGCAGGAATTGCGGTGGGCACTGAATCAACCGAAAATGGGAGAAGCGGAATTTCTTCAATAAAAATTCCCGACGCTATATGCTCTGGCATAAAATAATTAAAGTTTTATCGCCTGCGACTGCTGACGTGCAATGCAGCGAGGCAAAAGTATAACGGATTGGGTAAAAATAATAAGGCGTAAGCAGTTCGTAATTAATTTATTTTATCACGAAAGAAAAGGTTATAAATAAAAGATGAATACTTTCGCTGATTAATGATGCTTATTTCAATAGGTTCTGCAATGATGGAAGTAATGGTTTGGAATATTTACTTTTCAAAAGATCGGTTCGGGTCAACAAAAAGGAATGATACTTGTGGCCGGTACATAAAAGTTATCTCTCCGCGGTCCTTAAAGTTATTATTGAATTATTAACCATTAAATTTTTAAATATGAATCACAGAACTTTTGGAAGAACAGGATGGCAGGTAAGCGAAGTAGGGTATGGCATGTGGGGAATGGCGGGATGGACAGGATCAGAAACTGAAGAAGTAAATAAGGCGCTAGACCGGGCTGTGGAAATGGGTTGTAATTTTTTTGATACAGCATGGGCTTATGGTGCCGGACTTAGCGAAGAAATATTAAATGCACTTATAAAGAGACATTCCGAAAAGAAGCTTTATGTGGCTACGAAAATTCCACCCAAAAATCGTAAATGGCCATCAAAGCCGGAGTTTAAATTGCATGATGTTTTTCCGGCATCCTATATTACTGAGTACACAGAAAAAAGTTTGAAAAATCTTGGAATAGAAACTATAGACCTGCAACAGTTTCACGTGTGGGAAGACGACTGGGCACAGCAGGATGAATGGAAAGAAGCCATTGCCCAATTAACAGACCAGGGCAAAGTAAAAGCATGGGGAATCAGTATCAACAGGTGGGAGCCGAATAACAGTCTTGAAACACTGCGGACAGGATTGATAGATGCGGTGCAGGTAATCTATAACATTTTCGACCAGGCTCCGGAAGATAAATTGTTCCCGCTCTGCCGCGAATTAAACATAGGCGTTATCGCCCGTGTGCCATTTGATGAAGGAACACTTACGGGTACTATGACGAAAGAAACAACTTTTCCCAAAGATGACTGGCGATCCACTTACTTTGTTCCTGAAAATTTGAATGCAAGCATAGACCAAGCGGATGCACTAAAG
>JBBSBD010000462.1:0-3914 GCA_038251675.1 Chitinophagales bacterium
AAAATGAAGAGGACTTATGGAGCTATGATGTAGCACACCATGCAGGCCTTACCCTCGAAGGTGAGTATGAATTATTGTCTATAATGAATGAGTTACAAAGGCAGGAATATTTGAAGAGGCATCTTGCAAAAGTCTTGCCCGTGGTTGCTGAGATGGAATCCTTAAAAGAAAAAATTAAACTCAACGGGCACTTCAAAAATTTAAGCTCTTTTAATATCCCATAGTATTTTCATTAACCGACGGGTGTATTTTCGCCAAAACTGAAAAATAACATATTGAACGATTCTACACTTTGTTTTGATTTTGGAAATACCCGGCTAAAATGCGGCCACTTCTCCGGCGACCAGCTTATGGAAGTTATCCACATGGAGGATGGAAGTAAGAAAACAATTAAGTCTTTAATCCAAAAATTTCATCCTTCAAAAACGATTCTCTCATCTGTCATTGAGCACGATGCCGGCATCGAGAAAATTTTATCGGAAAAAACCAGGTTTCACAAGCTTGGTTCTTCCAGTAAATTGCCTTTTACAACACCGGTCAGTAAGCCCGAGACCATAGGTGCCGACAGGCTGGCGCTGGCTGCAGCGGCAGTTCATTTTTATAAGGGGAAGAACAACATGGTTATTGGAATGGGCTCATGCATCACTTTTAACTTCATTAATAAATACAATAGCTTCGTTGGCGGCAGTATTTCCCCCGGAATGCAAATGCGCTTTAAGTCAATGCATGATTATACCGCTTTGCTTCCTGTTATTAAACCAGATTGGAACTTTCCACTGATCGGTTATGATACCCGGACGAATATGTTGAGCGGTGTTTTATGGGGCCTTGCCGTTGAAATCGATGGGATTATCGATAAATACGCTGAAAAATTCAGCAACTTTAACGTGCTTTTAACCGGAGGTGATACCGTCTATTTTGCCCATCTGCTTAAAAATAAGATATTTGCCGACCCCGATCTGATCTTTAAAGGGCTGTATGCAATTAGCGAACAAAATCATGAAACCAAAATATAAACTTACCTGCTTATTGCTGACCGCTTTACCGTTGTTTTGCATTGCCCAGGAGAACTCTCCTTATTCACGCTACGGCATAGGTAACCTTGTTCCTGCGGGAAATATTCTTAACCGGGGCATGGGTGGTATGTCCGCAGGTTTCGCTGATCCTGTTACTATAAATAGCCTGAATCCTGCATCTTACAGCAATATTATATATACTACGCTTGATGTGGGCGTTGAGTATGACGGCAGAGTGCTGAAAAGCCAAAACCCCCTGGGATCTTTTAAGTCAAATAACGGCATTATTTCTTACCTGCAGGTGGCGTTTCCCTTACTGGGTGATAATAAAAAAGCACAAAAAAATAAAACATCCTGGGGGTTATCTTTCGGGCTGAGGCCAATAAGTAAAATCAACTATAAAATAAATGCAGCTTCCAGAACTTCGATTGACAGCGTTGCAGCAATTTACGAAGGTAGCGGCGGTGTAAACGAAGCTTATATTGGTACCGCGATCAGGATAAAAAATTTCAGCATAGGCTTTAATACAGGCTATTTATTTGGCGAAAAAAATTATGATACCAAGCTGGGGTTTATTGACTCAGTGCTTTATTATAAAGCTGAATATAATACCAGGACCAGGTTTGGCGGTGTCTTTTTAAATGGAGGGTTTCAATATGGTTTCAAGATAAAAAAAGGCATTTTTAGAATTGGAGCGTATGGAAATCTTACAGAACAATTCACCGCTTTCAAAGATTACCAGGTGCAAACATTTGAATATAACGCAACCTCAGGAAGTGTAGATAAAATTGACAGCGTTTACGAAAACAACAGCCAGAAAGGGAAAGTGCAATTACCCGCAACTATAGGTGCAGGTTTCACCCTGGAAAAAGAACATGTATTACTTGGAGCTGACTATGAAACTACCAATTGGGACAACTATCGTTTCTTTGGGCAAAAGGACCTGGTGAAAAATAGCTGGCTGGGGAAACTTGGTATTCAATATTTCCCTTCGCCAGATGGTTCTCCTAAATATTTTAATAATGTAAGATACCGGGCAGGTTTTTCTTTTGGTAAAGATTACATCGTTGCAGACAATGATTTACCTGTGTACACGGTGAGTATAGGTGGAACTTTTCCCTTGAAGTTAAGGCACAACTTTTATGATTACCAATATAGCTTCATGAATATTTCACTGGAATATGGCAATCGTGGCAACAATAGCAATAACATTAAAGAAAACACTTTTAAGGTGGGCGTGGGTTTTTCTCTAAGCGACAGGAATTGGTTCGTAAGACGTAAATTCAATTAATTTTACTTTAAATGATAAATGACTTATAACAATTTTCATAGATTATTTTTCAGAGCAGCTCTTATTACAGGCTGCTTTTTTGTTTCTGCCTGTGAAAACTCTCTGGATGACATTAAAAAAGTTACCTCCAAAGGAATTGGGATAGAGGTTGCGAAAGAAGTCGATATCGTCTACAGCCTCGGAGATAAAACAAAGGCAAGGCTGACTGCGCCATTAATGCTCCGCCACCAGGATACGGTCCCATATATTGAATTTACAAAAACGATTCATGCCGATTTTTATAATGATTCATTGGGAATCGACAGTAAGATGGATGCGCATTATGGAAAATATATAGAAACGCAGAGTAAATTTTTCTTAAAAGATAGCGTCGTGGTTTTTAATACAAAAGGTGATACACTTTATTGTGATGAATTATACTGGGACAGGGCAAGAGTTGGCCAGGAATTTTATACCGACAAGCCTGTGCGAATAAGAACAAAAACTCATATACTTGATGGAGATGGGCTTGATGCTCCCCAGGATTTCAAAACATGGCATCTCATAAATGGCAGGGGAATTGTGAGAGTACCATCGTCAGAGTTTCCGGAGTAAGAACCCCTATCAACCCTTATCCCCGCCGCGGCGGGGAATGAGACTGATCGAAAAACTGATTGAAAGATGAGAAGAAGAATCAACTATTTAAACGAATAAACTTATAAACCATTTAACTATTTAACTAATAAACCAATAAACATTAAAGTCATGACAAGAAATGCAACAGCCGTATGGCAGGGATCTGGTAAAGAAGGCAAAGGCACACTAAGCACGCAAAGCACTGTGCTTGATAAAACACAGTATTCTTATAAATCAAGGTTTGAAGATGGAACAGGCACCAATCCTGAAGAACTTATTGCTGCCGCGCATGCGGGCTGCTTCACCATGAAGCTGAGCTTTGTATTGCAGGAAGGGGGATTCACCGCAGATGAAATTGAAACAAAATGCGACATTACATTGGCAGACGGTGCTATCACCAAATCTCACCTTACTGTAACGGCAAAAATTCCGAATATTACCAAAGAACAATTTGAGGAAAGTGCTAAAAATGCAAAGGAAAATTGCCCTGTTTCGAAGTTATTAAACACCGAAATTTCCATGGAAGCAACTTTGAGCTAATCACTCTGAATTGACGTAACAAAACGTGCCTTCTCCAAAATACCGAAGACACGTTTTGTTTTATACTATTTTAGACTTTGCGTTTATTATTTGTATCATTTACGCCGGAACAGTCTCTTCATTTGATTTTAATAATTGTACTTCGCAATTGATTTTCACATCATCGCTTACTAATACGCCGCCTGTTTCTAATGCAGCATTCCAGGTAAGCCCCCAGTCTTTACGATTTATCTTTCCATTGATGCTAAATCCTGCTTTTTCATTTCCCCACGGATCTTTCATCACGCCACCAAATTCTACATCTAATTTTATTCTTTTAGTAATTCCTTTAATGGTTAGATCGCCATACAATTCGTAGCTGCCATCATCATCAACTTTTTCATAAGTATTAGCAACGAATGTTATTTCTTTATGATTTTCCACGTCAAAAAAATCAGCGCCTTTAAGATGTG
>JBBSBD010000463.1:0-3863 GCA_038251675.1 Chitinophagales bacterium
CATATGTGTGCGGGTCAAAGAATACTTTGCACCATTCTCGCCAAAATAAGCTTCCAGTATCTGATCCCGCTTTTCTTTACTCATCTTATTTAACAGGTAAGCAGAGGACTCGGTGAACGATCCTCCAAACCCGGTAATGGTCTGGAATTTTTTACCGGGCAATATTTTAATGGTGGAAGTTTTGCCAGTGGCGGAAAAATCATCAATCGGATTAAGCTTATTTCCACTGGCAGAGGTTTCATAAACCTTTACAGTTAATTGTTTCTGTCCACTACTATACACCGGCATAACAAACGTTAATAATAGGCAGACATAATACCTGGATTTTTTCATCTTCTTGTTTCTTTTGAAAAAACACATTTCATTCGAAATATTGCCTTTAAAATATTCCCGATCAATACTTTAATTGATTAATCCTTACTAATTGCGAATATTATACTATAAAGATAAACCCTAAAAATACCTTTTCGACAATAAGCACCTATACAAAAAATATACAGTATCAAAAATTCAATATATTGGATGACATTTATCCGGTAAAAATAACTAAATGTATAATAAACAAAAGGGTTTATACGAACCGAAACAATGATTGAGCCGCGGATAAAATTCCTGTGGCTGTATAGATTATAGTATAATGTTCAGGTAATGTTAAGGTGTTCAATACATCTATTATTCCTATAGACTTAAAATATATTCCGTGAGGTTCTGTTCATGTCCCAGATCCATCTTTTTGCGTAAGCGGAATCGTTTGATTTCGACGCTTTGAGGTGAAATGTTCAGCATGGGTGCAATTTCCTTTGAAGATAAATTTAACCGCAAATAAACACAAAGTTTTAAATCACTGGGAGTTAGAGAAGGATGTAACTTTTTTAACTTTTTCAGAAAATCCCTGTCTGCATTGTTAAATACGTCCTTGAAATACTCCCAGTCGCTGTTATCATCCATATTTTCATCTATGATCTTCAATGCCGATTTCACACACTTATTTTCCTTTTCCTGCTGCAATTTATTTTTTATCGTATTCAGCAATTCATTTTTCTTAACAATTGCCATGGCTGTGGATGCAAGTTCATTATTGATTACTTCCACTTCACTGCTTAAATTGTCGTTTTTTAGTTTGATTATTTCCTTCTCATTTTCTAATTTCATTAAAGCAAGTTCTTTTCCCTTTTCCTGATCGATTTTTTCTTGCTGTCTCAAATAACGTTTTCGGTTTAAATAGTTAATTATGACTAATAAAATCAAAAACAGTATTACATAAACCAGTTTCATCCAAACGGATGCGTACCAGGGCTTAGCTACTGAAAAACTAAAAGAAGCTATATTTGAAGTGGGCTTATTCCCGATTCGTGCCCGTACCTTAAATGTATATTTTCCTGACGGGAGGTTTACAAAAGATACTTTTGATTCTTTTGACCAATCACTCCAATGTTCATAAATCCCTTCTAATTTATATTGGTATTTTGTTTCTGTAAACCTGTCATAAACAGGTACATTGTAACCAAAATAAAGATTATTTTCATTCGCGTTCAGTTTATAATCTCTTGCCCTGACAGGAATATAAAGCCTGTTTTCATTCAGGTTACTTTTAACAACTGAGTTAATCTGTATAAAGTATTCTTTATCATGTATCTTATCCAGATTGAACAAGATGTAACCATTTGTAGTCCCCAGCAAATAATTTTTATTACCCAGGTGCAACAGGTTCTCATATCCAACCACATTTCCCCTGAGCGATAACGGCAAGGCAACCCTGGTTATTTGTGGCTCGCTATCAATTTTGCCTGGCGACAATAATACCAGGTTCTCTTTATTAAAAGCCCAAAGCAACTGTTTCTCATCTTCTATTAACTTTCCCGACAAATAAACGTCTTCACTTAAAACAAGTTTATTCAACAACAGCTCTTTTTGAAACAGTTCCTTTTGTTGAAAATATTCATAGAATCCCGAATCACCAAAGTAGATTAGCTTTCCATTATATTTTGCCATACCTGAATTAATACTGGCGGGCACACTTTGCTCTCTTGTATATTTTATAATCTTCTTTAAATCAGCCGTTACATCTAACTTAAAAACGCCTTTATATTCGTGGTTCACAAATATGCGGCTACCAGGCATTATTTCAAAATACCTGCTTGAAATATTAAATCCTTCTATTTTATTACGGTATTGCCATTTCCCATCTTTTTTTTCCAAAACATGCAATCCTTCATAATTCCCCTGCACCAGCAGATTATCATTATTTAAAATTGGTTTAATATCCCATGTTCCCAAAATACCGGAAATCAAATTTGCTTTGTTGTCCTTAATAATAAATGTACCTGAATTATGTCCGCAGAATAATGTTCCGTCAATAGTTTTTAATACCCAAACCTGTCCTTTTGTTCCATCAACTAGTTTAAAATCATCGTTGGATTTTAAAGTTCTGTAGTAGAGTCCCTGGTTTGTCCCCAAAAACAATTTACCTTGATAAGATGCACTCGCGTAAACGGTGCCAAAAATCCCTTTTGTATCTGAGTATACCCGGAATGGTGAATTGTAATTAATTACGCTGATACCATTATCAAGCCCAAGCCAGATATCACTCTCTGCATCTTCAAATAATGAAAGTACTGTATTGTTTTGCAAACCGCTTTTCTTGTCGATGTGCATCGTTATTTTTCCCTCCTGCGACAAAATATAAAGCCCTTCGCCGATTGTTCCAAGGGCAAAACTGCCGTCCCGCAATTGTATACTGCTATATACACTCAGTTTATCAATTAAAGAAGAAGCTTCCGTTTGCCATTTTGAAACGGTGACATGATCCAGAATAAAAAAACCTTGCTCCTGGGTTTGTATTAACAATTTGTTGTTAAATGAAAAAATATTAATGATAATATTTTTCTTAAAAACAGGAAAGTCCGAAACTAATGTGGATTTACCATTTTCAAGTTGAAAAAGGCCTTCATCCATCTTCTGAAAATAAACCTGGTTTCCTGCCTCAAATACTTTGGGTAAATTTGTTTTTGAAGAAATAATCTGAAAAGTTTCAGTCTTGCTGTTATAAACATAAATGCGATGTAATGACTGGAAAAGAACCCATTGCTGATAGCAAATAATTTTCCAGAAATGTTCGTCTTCTAATAATTTATCCTTTATTTTTTCACTCAGTGAAGTGTATCTCAGATTAAGAAACTCATCTTTTACCCAGTAGCCAAACTCCATATAACATCCTGTATATATCTTATCACCCTGAACATTTACTGAACGCATGATAGTATGATTGGGCGAAGCATACAGTGTCCAACTTGCTCCATTGTATTCTAAAAGTCCTTTATTATTCGCTATGTAAATATTCTCCCAGGGAGACTGGCAAATGTTCCAGTTTTGGGTTTCCGCCTGGTAAATATCGGGAGCAAAATTCTGGACAGGACACAATTCCTGCCCTAGTATTCCCAACGAAATAAATGACAGTAAAGCCAGTAAGAGAGCCTTTAAATGGTACATGAACTTTTCAGGTTAATATCCATAGCGGCTCGAAAGATAAAAAATTCTCCTTAAATAAAATGCAAATACTACAAAGCCGAACCAGATTTTTTATAATCATGAATAGCCGGCCATTATTTCACCAGGATTGCTTCCAGTTCTTCCAATGATTTCCCTTTTGTTTCCGGAAGCAGTCGCATAATGGCTACCAGCCCGATAACGGCAAACAAACCGTACAAAAGAAAAGTTCCTGTACTTCCTAAATTGGCCAGTTCCCATGGGAATATAAGCTGAACCCCGAAACTGACGGCTGAATTGATAAAACCGACAAACGAAATGGCCAACCCCCTGATTTTATTCGGGAAGAGTTCCGAAAACAATACCCACATTACAGG
>JBBSBD010000464.1:0-3852 GCA_038251675.1 Chitinophagales bacterium
GAAATGATTGCCGAAATGAAAGCAGAATTGGAAAAAGGTAATCAGCAATTAGCATTTGACATTGCGAACGATATTGCAGAGAATGAAGAAAAGATCAACCATCACGGCAAGCGTGCCGACGCCATTGTAAAAGGCATGTTGCAGCATTCAAGGCAGACATCAGGCATAAAAGAACCGACAGATATCAATGCTTTGACTGCCGAATACCTACGATTGGCTTACCAGGGTTTAAAAGCAAAAAACAAAACGTTTAATGCAACCATTAAAACTGATTTTGATGAAACCATCGGTGAGATCAATATAATCCCGCAGGATATTGGAAGAGCTGTTCTCAATTTGATCAACAATGCATTTTATGCCGTGAGCGAAAAAAATGCTTCGATAAACTCAGCAGGACAAAGATACGAACCAACCGTTTCAGTAAGCACCAAAAAAATAAATGATAAAGTTGAGATACGAGTGAAAGATAACGGCAACGGCATTCCACAAAACATAGTTGACAAAATCTTTCAACCGTTCTTTACCACAAAACCAACAGGCCAGGGAACAGGCTTGGGTTTGAGTTTGAGTTATGATATCATCAAAGCGCATGGTGGGGAGATAAAAGTAGAGACAAAAGAAGGTAAGGAAACAACATTCATTATTCAATTAACTGTCGCTTAAGCAAAAAAATCATGTTAATCACTTAATCCTATAAATCATGGTTCAGACAATTAAAGCACATGGCGGTGAAATAAAAGTGGTGACAAAGGAGGGGGAGGGCTCACGATTTATTATTCAATTACCAGTTTCCTGAGCTGCATCCCCGCAAATTTATTACATGATTAAATTTATTTTCTCACAAATCCTTTAACTTCAAGCAACGATAAAAGTGCTTGTATGAAAAAAGAAATTCTCCAAAACAATGCTTCGCCCGAAGCCGAAAATGAAAATATAACAGTAACCCCTGCCCCGGGTTCTAAAATACATCGCCGCAAATTTGTTGAAATGGTTGGCACCGGTGCTCTTGCATTCACCATTTTACCAAGTCATGTACTTGGCGGAACAAAACATGTGGCACCGAGCGACAAAATCACGCTTGCCTATATAGGTACGGGTACCCAAGGTATAAGGGAATTGCTTCCACTGTTGGCAAATGAACAGTTTCGTGTTACGGCGGTTTGCGATCCCAATAAGAATGCGATTGGATATAAAGACTGGGGTAAGGATTATCTCAGGAATGAAATACGCAAAGCCATCAACAAGCCCGATTGGGATTCTGGCGGTGATAATATGGTCCCGGGCGGAAGGGATAATGGCAAGTCCATCGTAGATACTTTTTATGCAAATATGCATCCTGAATTAAAATATAACGGTTGTACTGCTTATGCAGATGTCCGTGAACTGTTAGATAAAGAAAAAGACCTTAATGCGGTTAAGATCATGACACCGGATCATCTGCATGGCATCATATCTATCGCAGCTATGAAAAGAGGTAAACACGTTTTAGTTCACAAACCTATTTCCAATCGTTTGCTCGAAGGAAAGAAAGTAATTGAAACAGCCCGCAACTCAAAAGTGATCACTCATTTAATTCCATGGGATTCAAACGGCGATATGACGCAGGTAATGGCATGGATAAATGCCGGCGCTATCGGTACGCTTACTGAAGTGCATAACTGGACTAACCGTCCCGTTTGGCCGCAATATCCTTTAATACCTGCAGATGCTCCGCCGGTCCCCGAAGGGCTTAACTGGGATCTGTGGCTAGGCCCTGAAGCTGATCGCCCTTACAGCCCGGAATACACGAATATGGTGTTTCGCGGGTGGTACGATTTCGGTGGCGGATCTATGGCCGATATGGGCCACTATAGCCTTTGGACAGTGTTCAACGCATTGCAATTAACGGCACCTACAACCATTGAACCACATTTAAGCCACGTTGTCGCCATGCATGAGCCGGTGCCTTATCAAATTAAAAATGATTTCTCTTTCCCGATGGCAAGTACCGTCCGATTTAAATATCCTGCCAATGGCGCAAGGCCTGCTGTTGATCTTTGCTGGTATGATGGCGGTATGCGGCCTCCCATACCTGTTGAATTAACGGAAGCAGATAAGGAACTTCCCGCAGAAGGAATGATGTTCGTCGGCGACCAGGGTAAAATATTAGCCGGGTTTAACGTACAAAATCCCCAGATCATTTCGGGCAAAAAGATGGATGCATCTGCGAATATGAAAGCGGATAGCCGGACCCAGGTGGAACAGACATCTTCTGCATTGCCTCTTTTTGTTGAAGCATGTAAAAGTGGAAAACAATATCCCGGTAATTTTATGGAAGCAGAACACTTAACCGAGGCGGTAAATCTATATGCGGTTGCCTTACGTACAGGCCGCCTTTTAAAATATGACGCAGCAAATTTAAAAATTACCAATCTACCCGATGCCAATAAGTATTTGTCGCGTGAATACAGGAGCGGTTGGGATCCGGCAACCATATAACATATAATATTAGTTCATTGAATTGTATTAAATAACGTTAGCAATTGAAATTTAAATATGGAAAGAATTTTTTTGACGCTGCTAAAACAGGTGGAGTAAAGAACTTCTTTGTAGAAATGGGTTTCGGTACATTTAAGGATAGTGCCAGCTATATTCGTGGACTATAAATTTTTTCGGAAGAGCTGCCATGGAATGACTTTTCCTAATGATGTTCGTTTTCTTCGTATCCTGGTATAGAATTCCTGGAAACCAAAAACGATTTCTTTGTATAATTCCGCCCTTTTAAATTTGTTTTTTACATTGATATCGCAGCTTAATTTTACTCTAATAAATTCGGGCGTATGAATTATGATCTATTGGTAAATGAGGCGGAAGCATTTGTATCGAAATATATGCGCAAGCATGACAATCAGAAGTTACTTTTTCACAATTTTGCCCATACCCAAAACATTTTATTAATTGCCGGTGAGATTGCAGCATACTATTCCTTAAATGAAAAAGACCTTTTTATAGTTAAGGCTGCAGGTTGGTTTCTTTATGCGGGTTATTATAAAGATTTTTTACTGCCTGAAGAAGCAGGTGCAAATATGACGGAGGAATTTTTTAAAAGTTCCGGTCTTGAAAATGAAACAGTCGAATCAATAAAACAATGTATCCTGGCTACAAAACCTGGTTCTGTTCCTGTTACTCTTCCGGCGGAAATTATTTGCGATGCTAATTCATTTTATTTCGGCACCGGAAATTTTTCGGGCTACAACAAATTAAGGCGCAAAGAATACGGGCTACTTAATAAGGTGGATGTCAATAAAAATGAATGGACCAGGGATACCATTCAAATGCTGGAAGGCCATAAATACTATACAGACTATTGCGAAAGCCGGCTGAACACTGCTAAACAAAAAAACCTGGATAAGCTTAGAATAAAAAATCCGCTGCTGTCATTAACAGCCAACTCATTTGGTTCTATACTAAACGATAAAATTGATATAAAGAATGTCGGGGATTTGGGCATGGAGAAGAATAAAGAAAGAAAAATGAATTCGGCAGAGAGGACTGTAGAAACTATGTTTAGAACCACTTCTACCAATAGCCAGCGATTGAGCAGCCAGGCAGATACCAAGGCGCATATAATGATTTCAGTAAATACAATAATTATATCGTTAATGTTGGGTCTAAGGCTATTTGCTCAGCCGTCAAAACTAACTATTCCGGTAGTGATGCTGTTGATCGTGAATCTCGTTACCATAATTTTTTCAGTGCTGGCAACACGCCCTAATATTGCAAACAGAAAATTTTCGGAAAGCGACTTCGAACAAAATAAAGTCAACCTGCTTTTCTTTGGTAATTTCTTTTCTATGAACTTTGATAGCTACA
>JBBSBD010000465.1:0-3840 GCA_038251675.1 Chitinophagales bacterium
ATGGCGGTATGTGGGGAACTGCAGCAAAAAATGCAAATGATTCCATTATACGGTTTGATTACGAAACAGTAAATGAATCATACATCCCCTTGTTAAAAATACCGGTAGTGCAGGGCAGAAATTTTTCTGCACAATATCCTAATGATTCTGTCAATTCAGTTATAGTAAACGAAGAATTTGTGAAGGAAGCAGGCTGGAAAAATCCGGTTGGCGAGGTTGTAAATTTTTGGTACAGGAACGAAGTGTATCACGTTATCGGAGTTGTGAAAAATTATCATTACGCTTCATTAAATGAAAAAATAGGTGCTCAATTATTCACGATGAAGAATGATAATCCTTATGGTGCATTTGGCATTAAAATAAAACCGGGTAGCAATGCCGAAAGCCTGAAACATATTCAGGCAACATTCAAAAAGTTTTTTCCAATAAGCCCTTACTCATACATATTTAGAGATCAGCAAAACTTAAAGAGTTATGAAGCCGAAGCCAAATGGAAACAGATCATGTTTTTTAGTGCGATACTCACCATTTTCATTTCATGCATTGGTCTGTTTGGCTTGTCAGTTTTATCTGCAGAGAAAAGAACCAAAGAAGTTGGCATTCGCAAAGTATTGGGCGCTTCTATAAATAATGTCGTGACTATTCTTTCAAAAGACTTTGTAAAATTGGTAATTATAGCATTAGTTATAGCAGTGCCCCTGGCGTGGATAGCCGCCAATAAATGGCTGGAAAATTATCCATACCGCATTACACTGAGCTGGCCAACGTTTGTACTGGCGGGTGTTCTTGTAATTTTTATAGCAATAGCAACAGTAAGCTTCCAGGCAATAAAGGCGGCGTTGGCAAATCCCGTAAAGAGTTTGAGAACGGAGTAAGCATTATGGATTTAGAATAGGAAAAAGACAATTATAATATTTTTATGCTAAAAAATTTTTTCAAAATAGTCGTGCGTAATTTATTGCGCTACAAGGCTTATACGCTTATTAATATTATTGGAATGAGCATTGGTATAGCGGCAATGGTTTGGGGTTACCAAACGTACCAGTTCTCTTTTAGCTTTGATAATTTTCACCCTGATAGGGACAACGTGTACCGTGCACTAACAAGAAAAGACGGCGCAGATGACATAGAAGGTATATTTCCACTGGCCGCAGTGCAGGCTGCAAAAAATGAGTTTGCAGGAATAAAAGAAACCGTGCGGCTTGATAGCAAGGGTATGAATATAAAATCAAGGAAGGGTGAAACCTTTGCAGAGCAGGTTCATTTTACCGACCCTAATTTTTTTGATTTCTTCAATTTCACACTGCTTAAAGGAACGAATAATCTCAAAGATCATAGCAGCGTTTTGATCACAGAAAAAACAGCGAAAAAATATTTTGGAAATGAGGATGCGTTAGGCAAAACGTTGCTTTTTTATGCAGGAGAATCTTATTCAGTGCCGCTTACAATAAGAGGTGTTTTTAAGGACCTGCCGGTTAATTCTACTATTCAATTTCAATTTCTAACCAGTTTTGATAATGACTTAAAACCTGATGGCTCAAAATTAAATTCTGATGACTGGAAATGGTTTTTGAATGCGGCTTTTTTTAAAATACCAAGCTCTGCAGATGTACCTTCAATAGCAGCAGGCATGAATAAATATTTGCCACTTCAAAACAAAGCAAGGGAAGACTGGAAAGCTTCCGGATTTAAATTTATATCCCTACGAGAGAGTGCTTCACAAGTAGACGTTATCCGTTCTAATGCTCTTTTTCAACGCCCGGATAATGCAGCTGCCTATTGCCCTTTTATTTTTGCTTTTCTCATTCTGCTTTCTGCTTGTCTTAATTTTTCAAACACAACAGTTGCCCGTTCTAATTCCAGGCTGAAAGAAATAGGAATGCGCAAAGTAATGGGTAGTACTTATAGGCAGTTAATTTTTCAAATGCTCCTGGAGTGCGCCATCATTGTTTTAGCCGCAATTGCATTATCAGTATTACTCAACAACTGGTGGCTTCCTGCTTTCAACACAATGTTTGTGTTTGTTGATGTACAAGCAAACTATTTTCATGATGGGAATCTTCTTACATTTTTGGCGATCATATTTATTGGTGGCACTTTTTTAGCAGGTGCATATCCCGCTTTTTATATCAGCCGTTTTAATCCCTCTTCTATATTCAGGGGCAGTGTAAAATTTGGTGGCTCTAATTTATTTTCAAGGCTTATGCTTGGGTTGCAAATATCAATTTCTATTATCACCGTCATTGCCGGAATTGCCTTTGCACGAAATTCAGAATTTCAGCGGACTTATGATTTTGGATATAATCTTGAAAACACAATGGGTATTATGGTGGATAACCAAAACACATTTGATGTAATTAAAAATGAACTGAAAGATGTTTCACAGGTAACAGCGCTTACGGGAACGAAACATCACATAGGCTTTGGTTACAGGAAAATGATTGCTGAAGCAGATGGTGTAAAAAAAGAAACCAATTATCTTGAAGTAGGAACAGATTATCCGCAGGTCATGAATTTGAAAATGGTTGCCGGCAGATCGTTTGACGCATCAATGCAATCAGATTACACAAATGCTGTTTTAGTTTCACAAAAAACGGCTGGTATGTATGGGTGGAAAGATGCTGAAGCATTAGGCAAACAAATTCATATTGATACAGTTACCTATTCTGTCGTTGGAGTGTTAAAAGATTTTCATTCAAGCAATCTTTTTGATCCGCTTGAGCCTGTTGTAATGAAGCCTATAAAGGCAGATAAGTTTCAATATTTAATCATCCAGGCTAAGCCTGAAAACTTAACCAGTGTATATACAAAAACCAAAGCTGCATGGGAAAAACTTTTCCCCTTAAAGCCTTTTAATGGATTTTATCAAAATGAAATAACTGCAGAATCTTATCGCGTAACTACAAGTATTGCAAAAATATTTTTCTGGTTTTCTATTATTTCCGTGCTGCTTACTGCCACAGGCCTGTTTGCGCTCGTATCACTTACCATGCTTAAAAAAATGAAAGAAGTAGCACTCAGAAGGGTTGTAGGCGCTACGCCACGCGATATTCTTTTACTGATTAATAAAGGATATTTCTGGGTGTTTATCATCTCTTCTTTTTTAGGATGCTATGGTGGCTGGGTGTTAACCAAGTCAATGTTGGATTCAATTTTTAAAGTGCATGTTAGTATAGAAAGCTCAACATTAATTATTTCAGTTGTTGCATTGTTTTTAATTACGGCAGTCACAACCGGAATAAAAGTATGGCAAGCCATAAAAACAAACCCGGTTAAATTATTACGAAATGAGTAATTGATCGGAAGGTTTAAAATAACAAAACAATCTTTTTAATTTCTGCTTAAACTTTCTAAATGATAAAAAATTATTTCAAAATTGCGTGGCGAAACCTGGTTAAGAATAAAATATTTTCCTTCATTAATATTACCGGCCTGGCCCTTAGCCTTGCTGCCTTCTGGTTTATTGCACTTTTTATTGCGCAGGAACTCAGCTACGATCGTTATCATAAAAAAGCAGATCGCATTTATCGCCTCGCATCGCATGGAAACTGGGAGGCAGATAAGTTTGATGTTACGGGAACTTCCGGCCTTACAGCCAAAGCGCTAAAGGATGACTATCCTGAAGTAGAAGAAACTGTTCGCATTGACCCGGAGGCCGGTGGCATTATCAATTATAACGATAAGCGCTTTAAAGAGGATGCAGTTTTTTTTGCCGATCCAACTTTTTTCAAAGTCTTTACGCATCATTTCCTTGCCGGTGATCCTGTAAATGCGCTGGCCAAACCGGGCTCTGTTGTGATCACTAAAACACTATGTAATAAATTATTTGCAGATCCGGCG
>JBBSBD010000466.1:0-3836 GCA_038251675.1 Chitinophagales bacterium
AAGGGATCGATATTTTACAAGGCAGGACAAATAAATATTAATGTAACCTGAACCCGTAAAAGGCAATATTTAAATAACAGAAAAAAGGAATAATAGAATTTACTTCCAAATACACAAAAACAATTTGTGTATGACGGTTTTGGCAAACAATTATTCATACTATTAAATACCCTACTATGATGCGTACGATCCTACTCAGTATTATTTGTGTTATTGTTTTTTGTTCCTGTTCTTCTACGACAGTCATTATGCCCAGGAATGTGGCTCAAATGCATGATCCCCACAAGCGTACGTCGTGGTCTTTTTTTTGGGGAGCATTAGAAGATAAAAAATTTAAGAACACGGAATTGACCGATTGTCAGGGCAATGGTTTGGCCGCGGTTACTGTCAAGACAAATGCAGCTTTTGTGATCCTGAATGTAATCTCACTGGGTATAGTGATGCCTATTCGTATTGAATTCGATTGTGCAAAAGATCCACCGGTACTTCCGCCTGGCCAATAATTTTATTTTCATTTTTCTGTTCTTCATACTTTATTTTTTACACATCACCATTATTCTTCACTCTTCAAATTCCACACGATTATGCCTGTTTACACCAACTACAAATGGACAAATCTACACGAGAATATCTCGTTCACTGTAGAGCAATATCATGTGATCTACAACCGGAACCCTGACGGAAGCACACCTATTGGCTTTGTTGCGAAATGGAATAGCGGGCTAAATAATATCAAGACCATACTGCGCGATGCTATCACGAATGGAAAACCTGTGAAAGTATTTGGTGGAGGATGGTCGCTCTCGGATATTCAGAAGACTACAGGATATCTGATCAATGCCAATGCGTTGAACATGATCGAACCAGGCTTGCCGGCTACTCAGGTTGAGTCCGGAATAGCAGGTAATCTATACTGTCTTGCGCAATGTGGTGCTTCCGTGATGGAAATTAATACGCAGTTGCAGCAGAGCAATCTTGCCCTGTCCACCTCAGGGGCAAGCGATGGTCAAAGCATAGTCGGAGCGATATCGACGGGTACGCATGGATCGTCTTTCACGTTCGGGTCCATGCAGGATTTCGTGGAAGGCCTTCATATCGTCGTTTCGGATTCGATTCATTATTGGGTGGAAGGAAATACAAGGATAGTTTCAGATGGCTTCATCAATGACTTTGCTCCGGGGGCTACGCGAATAAATAATGATGCCATTTTTCAATCAGCACTTGTCAGTTTTGGAAGCTTCGGTGTGATCTATGCTGTGCTGATCAAAGCAGAACCAATCTACGCGCTGAAGAGATGTCAAAGATATTTTCCATGGAATACGATTAAGAATTTTCTCAACGATCCTTCGAATATTGGAGGTCTTGGACTCCCGATAGCGAATCCCTATTATTTTTCAGTACTGGTCAATCCTTACAAGCTTGATGCGACCGTCGTAAGTGTGATGGAAAAGGTTGTCTACACACCCCAGATGCCACCGACTTCCAATCCTACTTTTGGCCCAAGTAATGATGTGCTGCATGTCATCGGCAAGGTGAGCTCCATCATCCCCCATACGATCCCCACGATCATGAAATGGCTGGATAAACTCATTAAAAAACAATACAAGGAAGAATGCAATGCAGTGAGCATACCGGGTTACACGTTCATGGATGGGACGTCTATTGCAAAAGGTAAAGCGCTGAGTGTTGAACTAGGTGTCGATGTAAGCCAGGCACTTGCAGCGGCTAATATTATCTTTCCACTTTGCAATGTGACCCCATTTCCGGGCATCGTTACATTTCGATACGTGAAGAAAAGTAAAGCGACACTGGCATTTACGAAATATCCTGTCACCTGTGCGATTGAGTTTCCGGCGCCGTTCGCTAATCAAACGAATAATTTTTATAATGCACTCTATCCGGCACTTGATGCGGCAGGGATTGAGTATACTTTACACTGGGGACAATGCAACAATCTCAATGCAGTAAATGTCCGGACCAAATATGGTGATCCTGCAGTTGATGCATGGATTGCGGCGCGACAGATAATCCTTCCGACGAATGCGCTGCAGACAATGTATGCTAATGATTTTCTGCATCGATTGGGTTTGGATGAGCTAAGTGCGGTACCGGTTCCTGGACCAATTGTGTAGGTTAAAATGGAAATAAATATCAGTGTGGCACACCTGGGCGTGCCACACTGTTCTAACCCGCTGATTGTCTGGGTCCACAGATGGTTATGCACATTCTTTTTTGTTGCAGTGGAGAACACACCCGGGGCAAGCCTGAAAAAGTTTTTTGAGGTTTCGGAAAAAAATAGCCCTAAACCGGTCACGTTTTACCCTTCTCGAGACATATAGTTAAGGATGAAATCCACACAGCTGATTTTTATCCATGATATTATTTTTTCACCATTAAAATTTGAAAACAATGAACATTAAACTATTTCAAACAAGACTGGATGACAAGCACATCCATCAGGACCAGGACGCCATCAACACCTTTATGGAATCTGTGACGGTCAAAAAAACAGCTACACAATTTGTCATCGGGCAACCGGATTTTTGGTCGGTACTGGTTTTCTATGAGAATGGAAAAGCACACAAGAACGGATCAAAAGAAAGTGATAAAATATCTTTTGATCCCGAAGTGGAATTGACGGAGGAAGAAAAACAAATCTTCGGTGCTTTGAAACAATGGCGAAGAGACAGAGCCAAAGAAATAAATGTGCCCGAATATCTGGTCTGTCACAATGCTGAGCTAGTGTCCGTATCCAAGACAAGACCAAGATCCATGGAAGATTTAAACAAGATCAAAGGATTCGGTGATCAGAAGATTTCAAAATATGGGGATGATATCATTGCCGTTGTAAATGCATTTTAAGGTGCAACGTATAAGATCAGTATTGTCTTTTTTCTGATCAGGGCCGGATATAATTTATCCCTTGTTTTATTAATACCTGATTATGGTTAGTCCATGCTTTTGGCGTAGCGCCCTGCATGTTGGCTATAAAATGTGTCTGCTCTAAAATCAATGATCCGTCATTGAGTATGGCACCACCATTCGTAGCCTGATATCCTTTATAGAGTGTGATATGGGAAAGGGTTAAATGTGTCATGGGTAAAACATGAAATATTCTCGTGATAAGCTGCCCCGACATCACTATATTCTGCGTCGAAAGACCCAGGATGACAAGATTTTTGTCGATAGTGATTTCTGATGACAGGAATAGGGTATCATTTATCGACGCCGCAAAGCGAATGGTATCACCGGCACATGCGGAATTAATAACATCACGCATAGAGCCAGGACCCGCATCTGCAGTAGAGGTGACGATGCGTTGAAAAGGTACGCCGTGACAATAACAGTAATTGTCCCACTTGTCATTTGTGGTACAGGAATTAAGATCATCGCATGCCACACCCGGATTGCAATCCGGATTTTTGATGATTGTAAATTGATCATCAATAGCACCCGTTTGTCGGAGAAAGATGACGGAAAGCGTGTCAGCATTTATCTTCAATACACACGAACCAAGACTGATCGCATCATAATACATCGCCGGGTGACCCAATGGAGCAGCCTGAATTTTTCCGGAAGATCCGGTCGTAATATAGACAGCACCCTTACCGCTTTGCGGCCCAACATCAGCTTTGTAGTAAGCACCATCATGGGAGATCTGTCCTGATCCCGAACCAGTGACACCCACCGTATGCGTCTGCAAATTGAACGTACCTGAAAGACCATAATGACCATTCAATAAATATGTACGTTCATAGCTATGACTGTGACCGGACAAAACAAGATCGACACCATAAGATTCAAGCAAGGGTAAAAAGTTTTGTCTCATTTGCGTC
>JBBSBD010000467.1:0-3832 GCA_038251675.1 Chitinophagales bacterium
GACGACAATTAAAAAAAATAAAACCTTTGTTATTTGGGGCATTAGCTTGATACTTTTATTTTTCATAACGGAATTAATTAGCGGTATGGTTCAATAACTGCAATGCTTCTAACAATTCAAGTGTCACCACCTTAAAAGTACATTTATGAAAAAAATCGCCACAGTAATTGCTCGCCGATTGTGTGTTCGTGTGGATGATCCTGTAGCTTTGCAATCACCAACAACTTTTAGGGAGGCGTGAAGTAAACGAAACCTAAACATTCATTGCTTTGAATATTTCAAAAAGTATTAAATCAATTGTCGCTGATCTTTAAAAAATAACTTTTTTGATGCAACATCTGTATTAAAAAAACGGTCAGATGATAAAATTTGCTGCATGAAAAAACCTTTCCTCTTCTTCATTTTTTCAATTAATTGCATGAGTGTAATTTATGCGCAGCACTATCCTGGTTACGAAAAATTAGGCGCCACACTTAAACTACTGCTTTCAGATGAAAAAGCACAATCAAGGTTTCTTATAAACAAAGACCATAAAAAAATGTTATCGGTATTTATAGAGACCAACGTGCCATCGGATGCATCAATTTTAAAAAAACAAGGTTATTCATTACGTACGGTAATGGGCACGGTATCTACTGCCGATATTGATGAAGACGATATTTACAACCTTGCGGCAATGGCTGCTGTTAAAAGAATTGAGCTGCCTCTCCTGTTAAGAAAAACAGATACCATCATGCGAAGATTTACAACCGTAGAGCAGGTATTGCGAGGGGAGTCCCCATTGAACAGTCCATACACCGGCAAAAATATTCTTATAGGTATTATTGATGATGGGGCAGATATTAGCCATCCTGATTTTTACGATGAAAACGGAAAAATCAGGATCAAATATCTATGGAATATGGATGCTAATAACCCGTTACCACCACAAGGATTCAGCTATGGAAGGGAATGGACTGCTGATTCACTGGAATATTACGGAAAGTTATTTAATGAAAAAAAGATTGGTATTTACCCGATACAACTTCTTGTTGGCTATTCTAATCATGGCACGTCCGTAACCAGCCTTGCCGCAGGAAACAGTGGCGTAGCCCCTGATGCAGAAATTGTAAGCGTCGCATTAACAGCAACTGCAGATACACTACTGCGCTCAGACAGGGTAATCGACGGAATCGCCTATATATATAGGAAAGCACTGGAAGAAAATAAAAAATGTATTATCAATATCAGCCTCGGCGTAATGGACGGGGGCCCGCATGATGGCAAAACTTTACTCGAACAAGCCATTGATAATTTCTGTTTCGAGCACACGGACTTGCTTGTGTGCACATCTGCCGGAAATTCAGGCAACGACTGGAAACATTGGGGAGGTTTCCCGATTGATAAAGATTCCAGTTTTGGATTTTTCACTTGCGTCAGCAAAGCTTCATTGTATTTTTCAATTCCAAAAAAAGACAGTAAAACGCTAAACATTTCTATTGGCGAATCCAGGTTTGGTAGCTATGCTTCACCAAACATCAGCAGGGATTCTGTTTTTTATCAATCCCCATTTCTAAATATCGACAGCCTTATCAATAACTCTTCTCCGGCAGTTTTTAAAAGTTACTTCCCAAACGGAACCCTAGCTTCTGACATTTCTTTCACGGCTTCGCATTACAATGAGGATTATGACGAGCTCATCGTAACGCCCTATGAGCACACATCGACTAACACTTTCATTGATGAACATCTCTATCGGTTTATTCTAAAAGGTACGGGTACCTTGCATGCATGGTTTCCATTTTTAAACCTGCATCCTCTTTTCTTTTTTGATAATAATCCTTACCCTGGCGACAGTACCTATCATAACACCGATAACGATTTCAGTACAGTAATACCAACCAATGCATTTACCGTTTTATCATCAGGCGCTTATAATTTAAGAAGGTGTTATGTAAACATGCAGAACGAAATAGTAAGCCAGTACGAGAGATGCAGAACCACTTATTTTACAAGCCATGGCCCCACTTTGGACGGAAGAATAAAACCAGACATTCTTTCGCCCGGAGAAAATGTATTTGCAGCACGGTCGAGGTTTAACGATTATTACAATAATTACGCAATTATAGATACCAATACGATCAACTTTGGCGGTACCAGTGCATCAAGCCCCATCACCGCCGGCGTTGCTGCACTTATATGGGAACAACATCCCGAATACACGCGGAATGACGTCATTCAACTCATAAAATCTTCCGCAAATTTTGATTCTTATTGTGGCGCATGGGGTACGCAGCCGAATAATATTTCAGGCTGGGGAAAGGTCGATGCGTTTAATGCGTTGGCAAATGTTCGCATAGGCAATGATGGACTTTGCCACACTGAAGACTTTTGCGTAACAAGACCCGACCCTCCCGCGCCAGCAGTATATACTAACGGCTTGAAAATTTTTCCAAATCCTGCCAATAATATTGCAACTATTCGATACACAGCGGATAAGGCCATTAACTATTTTATCTTCGACGCGTTAGGCAGACTTATGAAAAAAGCATTGTTACCGGCTGCTACCAATTCCACAATTGTACTTGATATAAAGACTTATGCCAAAGGCATTTACTTTATTAAAGTGACAGGATGGGGAAAGCCTCTGGTCAAAAAAATAATTGTTGGAGGAAAATAGTATTTCAAGACTGTCTGCTATATGCAAATTTTTTAATTATTAGATTTATCACTCAGCCTCCGCAGATATCCCCCTCTTGTTCCGAAACCCAACCTATCCGCTCTTGAGAGCCGAGGCCTGGTCTCCTGCCCTGTGCCTTCACGTCACTTTTCTCTCCCATTTATGTGCTGCCCGTTACCCTGATCTTCTAATCATTATATCTTAGAAGATGCATTAAGATGGAATACATTTAACCATCATGATCACAAAATATAAATTTACCGATATTGAAGGTGTTTACTTTATAACCTCAACAGTCGTGGATTGGATAGATGTATTAACAAGAAATATTTACAAAGATATTCTCCTGGATAGTTTTAGATTTTGCCAGGAGAAACAAGGATTACAAATACACGCAAGGGTTTTAATACCAAATCATTTTCATATGATTTGTTCTTTTATTAGTAACCATAATCCCGGAATGGTGATTAAGAATATCAAAAGCTTTACGGCAATAAAATTGATTGATACCATCATAAATAATCCGCAGGAAAGCAGGAAAAAATGGATGCTTGATCTATTTGAAAAGAACGGGCAGCAAAACAAAAGCAATTATCGTTTTCAATTTTGGGAACATGAAAATCATCCTATCTTATTAGATACTGAAATTAAGTTTCGCCAACGGTTCACCTATTTACATGAAACCCCTGTGAGAGCAGGATTTGCGCGGGAGCCGCAAGACTGGCTATACAGCAGCGCAATTGATTGTTACACTAATCAAAAAGGTTTATTAAACTTAGTTAGGATTGATTAAAGGATTTATGATCTATTAAGGCCAGAGATTTTGTAGTAACGGGCAGGCACAGGTCAGGAGACTTGCGCCAGTAAAAGAAATTTTCGATTAGTAGCGGGGTATATTTTTGTCTAATGATGGTTTGTAATTTTGAAAAACTTTTCGTCAAAAAAGTTTAGCCCTTTGCTTATTAGTAAACCTTATTAACTGCACCCTGGTCCCCTATTAAACTTTCGAGTGCGTCACTGACCTTTTTGATGGAAATATTTTCTTTTAAAAGGAATTCGGCAGAGCCGTACTTTATTGCACTCACAGCAAGTTCGATATTGTTGTGTGCTGTACAAAATATTACGTTAGTGAATGGATTGTATTTTTTTATTTCCCAGAGAACCTGTAATCCA
>JBBSBD010000468.1:0-3814 GCA_038251675.1 Chitinophagales bacterium
CGGTTGCGGGCAATGTTGTTAATGAGCAACTCTTCATCTAGTTTTTTAATAGTGTTATTTAATCCTTTCGGTAAGTTGCATTGATATTTGAGTTGTTGTAATTCTTGTTCTAACCTCTGAATTTCTTGGTGTTCACCATTTTCTTTTTTCAATTCATCCAATCTAAACCAGACTTCCAGCATCTTATCGCGTATAGCGGCAACAGGAATTACGGATAGCACAATGGCATCTTTAGCATGGTGGCTGTGTTTACTGCGGTCTTTTGGAGTTCCTGTTGTTTGGATGTCAAAAATTTTACGAAACTCTGCCGTTACTGCACCTTTTTGCACATCTACTTTATTGAAGTAGGATTTGAGGTAATGGAAAGCATATTTTGAAATCAACTGAGTGTCTTTTAACTGGCTGTTTTTAAAACCGGGTTTTATTTCTTTCATAGTAAAACGATCTACCTTATTTCGCCAGTATTCCAATTCAAACTGCCACAAATGTTTTTCACGAATAGCATCATTTTTCCATTTAGGCGTACTGGCTTGTTTTGATTTGCCCTTCCAGAACTCCACACGCATTTCAAGGTCTTTTACTTTCTGCTGCCATTTTTCTAAGCGGTGCTCAATTTCTTGTGAGTTGCTTAAATTTTGGGGAAGCTGGTTCTTTTTTATGTTTCGGTTAAAATCGGCATAGCAAACAGTTTTATTGGCAAGGCTGTTATCAAAACACATACTGCGCGGTATGGTATGCTCAATGTCAATAAGATTTGTTTGAAACAGGTCTGTGATTTTGATTGGCTTGCCTGTGTAAATACAAAAGTATTGTTGCTCTTTCCACAATCGATATTTCTCCACTATGTTGTCTTTTGCTTTGGTGAGTTTGACCCATACTTCCTTTTTTATTTTGTCGAAATGGTTTTCGCTAAACTCATAAAAGACTTCATTTTCATCTTCGCTTTCTTTCTTGCCGCTTTTCTTTTTGTTCTTTCTCTCAATCGGCTTTTTATCTTCTTCGCTGGTAGTAAACTTTCCACTCTTTTCAAAGCCTTCAGCCGATTCGATCATCTCATACCACAAACGAAATTTATCAATATCGCTGTCGTTATTTTCATCAGCTAATGAATCGCTTGCTTCCGGGTCTTTCAGTAATTCCCGGATAGCATTGGCAAATTCTTCATTTTCTTTTCTTCGTATTTCGTGGTATTTTTCATAGGCCCAACGTTTGTTGGTATCTACTAATTCACGCCCAACTTCAACTACTACACGTGTTTCTTCATCTATCTGCCCAGTAGCGATATAATAGTTTATTAATTTTTTTAACTCGTGCAGGGTGCGCATGGCCATTGGATTTTTGAAAGCACCTGTTTTGGGCGAACCGAGCATCACGGCTTTCTTTTCAATATCTCCATGTTTATAGAACTCTTCCCTTGCGGCAGGGTAAATGGCTATCATTGATGGGTGATAGAGTTTATTTAGTCTTTTTAAGAATTTATCTTTGTCTTCACCCTCAAAGGTATCTTCAAAATCATCGCGGATAAACAGCTTCATAGCATCGCCTAATTTTGGCAATGGCTTAAAATCACGTTTTTGGTCAAAGAAGAAACTTTGGTAGTGCGCTATAACTTCTTTGACAGAATTATCCTTAGCCTCTGCATTCAATTTTTTCCAGGTTTCTTTTCCGTATCCGTCCTCACAGGCTTTGAGAATTTGATTGGTGTCCCGTTCGATACTATCTTCCGGGAATTTATTATCCATAGAACCTACATGATAATTAAAATCCTTTTCAGCAAAGCGTTTGTCTTTTGGTTGTGCTTTGTATTGAGCAATCAAGTTGTTTACGATGTTTAAAATCCTTTTTTCATTTCGGTTTTTTTCAATCACATCTTTTTGAAGTGCTTCGGTGATAAATTGCTTGTGCTCATTCCAGATTATTTCACCAAGTATTTCAGGAACTTTCCCAAGCAATACTGCATCAGTATAGATAAAGCCTTCCCGTAAGAATGGCAAAATGTTGTTGATGGCTTTTAAGCTTAATTGCGCATAGCCTACAGGCATTGCAAACCAAAGGGAAACGAGTTTTTTTATTTGCTCATCATTTAATTGAAGTTTTTCTTTGCCATATTCTTCTATAAACTCCTGATCATCGCTTTCAAAAAGTACATGCCAAACATCTTCAAATAAACGTTGTTGAATTGTGTTTCCTTTTTTGTCAATTTTGGATATGGTCTTGTTCCAGTTCTCACCCAAAATGTTTTGAAGACGTACGGATATTGAACATGCAGGAACACTGGTCTTAAAATTGTAATTTAGTTCCCAGTCTTTGTGCTTGTTTTTTGTTTCTATCCATTTGTGTATGCCAAAGAACTCAAAATCTTTTTGGACAAAGAATTTCTCTTGGTATAATTGATTGCGGATTTCTTGTTGTAATTTTTGCCACGAACCATCTTTATTTCCTTTATAACGGTACTCAATATTATTGATTAAACTAAGGGCACGAAACTCTTCAAACTCCGGCCTGCTTACAGGGCATCGTTTTTTTCCAGTTATAATTTCTTTACCTTTTTTCTTATCGAATGTTTTTATGCTTTCTAATGTGCAATATCCTACTAGACCTTTTTGTGAACGCAAGGGCCGCTGCCAGAACATGACAGATTTAGAGACAGTTACTTTACTATCAGCATCTCCAAATATGGAATTGAAATCAAGGCCTTGGAAATCAAAAATGTGTTTTACTTCCTGTATCAGCATTTTGCGGGTTACATACTGATGGAGATTTTTGCGTATGCGTATGCCTTCGGTTTTTCTTTCAGGATGATGGATTCCTTCGGTTTCAATTTTTGCGAATATCATCCCCACTGTTTCTCTTTCTGGATTAACATTAATATTCAGGACTTCAATTTGTTTATAAAGATTATCCGCCTTTTTCCTTTCAG
The DNA here is from genome assembly GCA_038251675.1 of Chitinophagales bacterium. Classification (GTDB taxonomy): domain Bacteria; phylum Bacteroidota; class Bacteroidia; order Chitinophagales; family Chitinophagaceae; genus Ginsengibacter. Next base: position 2,921 of record JBBSBD010000468.1, read on the forward strand.
CACCGATATTTATTTCAACGGTATCTTCTGATTTGTTATCCTTGGCATGATCATCTTTATTCTTAACAATTTTACTGCTTTTAAAACCCCTGTGTTGGGCTATGTGATATAATGCCCTTCCGAGTTTGAAACGATTTTCTTCTATTGAGAAATCAAGTTTAACTGTGGCTAATTCATTCCGTAATTGATACGGGCTGAAGTAATCAGGAGTACCATCCTTATTAAAATCGAATTTTATCCAATTGGCAAAACCTATATCACTAACGGGATATTGCCTTCCGCCATTTCCCTTTTTTACTTCTGCTTTATCGTAATGCTTCCAACGATTTAAGTTTTCTTCTGAAATGGGGCAGTAAAGATTCGATTTGCCTTTTATCAATGCCTTTAATACTGCCCATAGTTTATATTTTCTGGATTGATAGAGCCTTCTTACACTTCTTTTAGCTGTGCGGTTTGCAGCAAGCGATATAGTGTATTGCCCGCTTGTAGAATCTTTGCCAACTCCAGTCTCAAAAGTGATAACCGTAACATTTTCAAATTGATTTTCTTCTGAAATGTTGCGGATGGAGGCACCGATTGAATTGCTGCCTAAGTCGAGTGATAGAATTTGATTTTCTGGCATGTTATTTTATTTTTAAATATTAATCTCTACATTTATGGTCTGAAAGACTTATCACAATAAGGCTATAAGCCGAAGAATTTCTTAGCCCTGCGTACTCCACGTGGGGTTTCTTTTTAAGCTTATTGACTCATATCACAATAAGGATTATTCCGTTGTGAAAACATTTAAAATAGCCCCGCCCAAAGCGGGGTTGTTTTTTTCTACTTAAATCTACCTTTCGTCTATTGAATTACCAATACCTGCATGCTGGTGTCCGTCTGTTGGAATCCCCA
>JBBSBD010000469.1:0-3778 GCA_038251675.1 Chitinophagales bacterium
ACCGAAGGTATTTTTAGCAGGCTGAAGGGAAAGAAAAATACACTTACCATTCAACTCCCCTATCTCCAGGTTTTTTTGGATAAATTGTACCAGGAAATCACTCATGATGAAAGCCAGCAAGCTGAGGCATTGATCACGAACAAAACCTTGAAGGGGATTGGCGATATTGGGGATGTGCTTCGTGATTTTCTCGAAAGCCAGGTGAAGAGTATCAGCACGAAACAAAGCCAGGCAGGGGCAAGTGTTTCAACAGAAACCATTTGGAAAATTTTATCGCCGTTCTCAACGCTCGAAGGAACCAAGGAACCCATTTTGCTGAAAGAATTACAGGAACGGCTCGCTGGTTTTGATAAAAACCTGATTGATGATTGTCTTACTGAGTTTTGTAACCGTAGAATTTTGAATTTTTCGGAAAACAACAACCGGTATGAACTGGCTCACGACTCCCTTGCCAGGTGTATAGCTGAAAAACGCAGTGATGAAGAAATAGCTTTGCTTGAAATCCGCAGGTTGATAAACAACCAGGTTGCAGTTAAAATGGATGCGCGGGAAACCTTTACTGAAAAGCAACTGAATTTTATTGAGCCATACCTCGACAAACTGAACTTAACCGATGAGGAAGCAAGCCTTATTGCTGAAAGTAAGAGAAAAATTGAGCTCGAAAAAAAGCAAAAAGATGAGGAACGCCGAAAGGCTGTTGAGGCTGAAGAAAAGACCCGCAAGGCTGCCCAGGATTTGAAATTACAAAAAAAGAGTTTGAGAAATACAAGGGTTATAACAGCAATCATTTCCATTTTAGCTGTATTATCTCTGTTTTTTGCATTCAATGCTTTACGTGTAGGAAAAATAGCGCAGCAGCAAAGAAATATTGCTAATAAAGCACAAATGCAAGCTGATATTGCCCGGGCAAAGTCTGAAATTGCATTTAAAGAGATTTCAACTAAAGACAGCATTCTTAGTGCAGGAGTCAAGCCCCTTTTGGATGCATTAAGCATGTTGCCTGACGATGTTCAGAAAAACCTGGAAAGCGTTCAAAGGTTATTTTTATCCAGTAATGAAGGCAATACCCCTATAAATAGCTATAATACAGCTGTATATAAAAAAAATACCTACAAAATCGAGGTATTTTATCTTCAGAATGTTGTGAGTGAATCCAAACCAAGAGCTGAAAAGATTGTAAAATTGCTAAAGCAGCAATTTCCCGAATCAAGAGTATTTATTGTTCCGTTAACATTTGAGCAAAACAACAGGGACGGTTATAGAATAGATGCAAATCAAATCAGGTGCGAACGTTCAGAACTTGATTTTGCAAAAGATGTTTTACACATAATAAATGCAGGCAAGGTTTTTGAGAAAGAACAGCCCATAATTCATTTCACAACTAACATTACCAAAAATTATATCAGCATTTTTGTCAGAAACATGTGATATGAAAATATTTGATAGTAAGCTGAATACCTTGCTTTCATAGGTATTTCATTAAAAAAATAATGTTATTCATATACCGATAGCTATCAGGATATGATTCCGGTTACAATACCCCCTGACTATTGGGTATATATCCCTGCCAGCAAGGGGTTTTGATAGATTTCTATTTGTTATTAATTTGTTAATATTGAACTTTTTCAATTTCACTATGTTTTCAATATAATCACAAGATCAGGTTATCTTACCGGCTTTGAGAACTATGTACACCGCGGTTTTTCACAACTACCCTTCCTGATAACTGCTGCAATTTGCCGAATATTTTTAAAAGAATAAAAAGGCCGTTTAAAAATTCCTTAAACGATTAGCGTACTCAAAATCTTTTTGGTTGTTTATTTTTAATAAATGGATTTAGTGCAAGAAGCCAGGGCAAGCGCAGAAATAAAAACAAATACACAAAAGCTTATTTCTGAATGTTAACACAGAAAACAACTCTAACATAAAACTTAGTATATGGAAACCATCAGGATTTTTATTGCATCATCTGCTGAACTAAAGCCTGATCGGGATTCCTTCAGGGAATTCCTGAGTGTGGAAAACGACAGGCTTCATACCAAGGGCCTTTACCTTGAGCTGGTGCAGTGGGAACATTTCCTGGATGCGGTATCTCAAACCAGTCTTCAGGATGAGTACAATAAGGAACTGATGAAATGTGCCATCGTTGTCTGCCTGTTTTATACCAAGGCCGGAAAGTATACCCAGCTGGAATTTGATACTGCGCTTAAACAATTCCACAAAACAGGTTCGCCGTTAATCTACACCTATTTTAAAGCGGGTGCTCCCGCACCCGACCCGGCCAATGAACAGGCACAGGACCTGGTGAAATTCAAAAAACGCCTTGGCGAAATCGGTCATTTTTATACTTCGTACAACAGCACCGAAGATTTGTTGCTTCAGTTCCGCAAACAGCTCGACAGGCTCGAAGATAAAGGATTGATCAAAATTCAGGATGAAGTTAAGACCGAAACCAAAGAGGTGGTGGCAAACTATATCAATAATATCAACATCAGCGCTGATAATCAAAAGGCAGGAAAAATAATCAACGTCGGTACTGTTACCGGTAATATCAGTTTATAGTAAATTATATTTTAGCTATGCCTACAGAAGTAACCGATAACAACATCAACCAGGGCAGCGGAAACAGTGTTGAAATACATGCTGAAAACCAGCAGGCTGAGAAAATTATTAATGTTGGAGTTGTTAAGGGCGGGATAACTATAATCTATACTGTACCTGAAAAACAGGAAATACCCCTGAATAAATTTCTTTGCCGCAACCTGCTGGAAGCCATACTGGACTACAGCCCTAAAGCGAAAAATTTCCTGGATTACACAATCGACGATTCCCAAAAAGACAGCTGGGAAAACCAGGGTACTTATTTAAATAAAGCAAAAGACATTATTATCTCTTCCTATGCTTCCGTGCTGGGCGATTTCTTAAAAAAACTTATCGCCAGTAAGAATCACATGGATTACTTTGGCCTGAGCCAGGCCGTTACAAAAAGAACTCTTCAGCTTATATGCTTTTCATTTGTTTCCAGTTTATGGGATCAACCGGATGAAAAAAAGAAACAGATTAAGGACGAGCAACGTAAACTGCTGGGAAAACTCTTCTTCAAAGGTGTAGAACCCGAAATATCCTATTACGCTGAACTTTTCACGACGCTTGTAAATATTTTTCAGGAACTACAACTGGCATATCCTTTCGAGGAAATACAAAATTTGGAAGCTGATTTTAAAGGCGAAAATATTTTTATAAACACCTGCAAATCAATTGATGCTTTCAGAATAAAATATGAAAATGACCAGTCAATACCTGAAATTGCTGAAATAGAAAAAGAATTAACCTCGTTCCTGGTTGCACTTAATTTCCTGGCTGATTATAAAATGGTTTCGGTAAAAGAGATTGGGTATGAAGCAGTTCGCAATACTGCCGCCCAATTCCTGCATTCCTATACCCCGCTGGGGGTGAAAGACAGTGCGAATCAATCAGGTGATAGCGGCGGGCGAATATACAGCTACCAGGATACTGCCAGCAATACGGATGCGGTTCTGCTTATTAAACACAGCTACCCCGAAGGACTTAATCTTTTCCCTTTTGTTATTGATATCAACGCGCTTAAGGATGAGGACCTGGTAAAAATCTGTTTTTATGCATGGCATGATGAAAATGATAAAACACTGGTTTATTATGATCTCAATAAAACCCTTTTTGATAATAATGATGACGCAGTTGAAATAAAGAACAAAGACCTGGCGGAAATTGAAAAAGATATAATAGAATTAAATAACAG
>JBBSBD010000470.1:0-3768 GCA_038251675.1 Chitinophagales bacterium
TCTGCTGTTATCGCTAAGTGGGAAGGGGAGGAGACGTACAATGATCCGGCAAACCGTGAGTTTCTGTAAAGAACGTGGACGACTGACCATTGACCACAGACCACCGACGTGGGCATCTATAAAAGAAAGAGATGATGTAAATAACCATTGCCGAAGGTCTTTGTCCACAGCCTATTGTCCACAGCCTTTTGTCTGTTGTCTATGGTCAGTGGTCAGCAGTCTGTGGTCCATATCCTTAATCAATGTAAATCCTGTGTAAACAAAAAGTCACGATACAGTCGGCGAATTAACAATATCTTGAATATGGGAATCGATAGACATGAAATGTTGAGGTAACTTTGTGGGGAATTCAGATACTAATATTTTATATATAACGGTTTGGATCTGAATGCTCTCGTTTTAAAAGAGTTTAATAATTTGCAGCGACTGCTACTTTTTAAAGACCAACCCTTCATATGCTTCAACAGGCGTTAGCTGAACTTTCCACCACACATCTTATTTTTTTAATTCTCGCGATTATAGGGGTATGTGCTTTCGAATTTGTCAATGGATTCCATGATACGGCCAATGCTGTGGCGACGGTTATCTACACAAAGTCCCTGAAGCCACTGGCCGCCGTGATTTGGTCTGGCAGTTGGAATTTTCTCGGCGTGTGGCTTGGTGGTATTGCGGTGGCGATGAGCATTATGAATCTGCTTCCCGTCGCAGAGATGATGACCATGTCGCAAAACGAAAATTTAACCATTGTTTTTGCGGTATTACTTACAGCCATTGCATGGAATATAGCGACCTGGTTCCTGGGTATACCTTGTTCAAGTTCGCACACCATGATTGGTTCCATTCTTGGTGCAGGTATGGGCTTCTTTTGGTTACATGGTGGTCGTGGTGTGAATTGGCACAAAGCTCAGGAAATCGGCCTTTCATTATTACTATCGCCTGCTTTTGGGTTTTCTGCGGTCATATTGCTTTTGTTTTTATTCAGAACATTTATCAAAAACAAAGCGATTTTTAAAGATCCTTCTCAGAATAATGACCAGCCACCGCCGCTATGGATCCGATTAATATTATTGACTACATGTACTCTAGTGAGTTTTTTTCATGGGAATAATGATGGGCAGAAGGGCGTGGGTATCATGATGATTGTTTTGCTGGCGATGTTGCCCGGATATTATGCATTGAATCCTGAACTTAAACTGGAGAAAATGGAGACGGCCATCACCTCCATGAGGAATGCAACCAATCAGTACAGGGTAGATGGATTATTTGATCCTCATCATGAAGCTTTGACTTCGCTGGATGAACTTGAGAAGGGACTACCGCTCTTAAAAAGCAAAGAAAAAGGTGAGCGTGTCGAAATCCGTAAAACGATCCAGGCATTTTCGAAAAAAATAAAACTATTGTTGGAAGATCCTGAATTTCTTCCCGATGCAGACCGTAAAAAAGAATTCAAACATGGACTTTCAACGCTAAAAGATTTTACAGATTACGCCCCCATGGAAGCTATTCTCTTAATATCACTTTCTCTTGGATTTGGAACCATGATCGGATGGAAGAGAATCGTGGTGACCATAGGGGAGAAAATCGGTAAGACACATTTGACCTATGCACAAGGAGCCATTGCGGAATTCGTAGCTGCAGCTACTATTGGGCTGAGTAGCGGGTTTGGATTGCCTGTGAGCACTACGCATGTTCTTTCGTCAGGTATTGCAGGTAGTATGGTTGGAATGGGAGGTGTGAAGAATCTGCAGAAGAGTACGATCATGACGATCGCAATTGCGTGGCTCCTGACATTGCCGGTGACTTTCATAGGGGCACTGGGACTTTATTATTTGTTTCAATGGATACTGTAGTGAACCTCATCTTCTTTTCATGAGGCGAGAACGTGATCAGCCAGATTACAGATTCAAACTCTTTCAAATAAATATTATTTTTAAATAGTTTCATTGAAAAGGAATTGTTAAGATAAGCCGTCTATTTTTACAATTAATTAGTCGATCCTTAAAAAGGCACTTTTAAAAATTTTGTTCTCAATCCCATTGATTGTCTAGGTGGCCAATGATTATTACTGAGCCACTATTTGTGCCTATTCGAAGGTAAAAGCGTAGCATATAGATCAAAGAATTGCATAAAAAGGTGATTTCCGTTTTTATCATGTTGAGTTTCTTACGAAGGTTAAAGCCGATCGCTGCCAACAATGCATTGTTTATATCACCTTCAACGCCTTTGAGGTAATTCCTGCCCATTCGATTATCAAACTTGAGATGAGATATTACAGGTTCTATGCCTGCTCTCCCTCTAAATCGCTTTCGGGCTTTTATTTTTTCATATGACGATTTATTTTTCCCCGCGTCGGGTACACATATGCTTACACCATTCACCTCCTTAGGCCCTCTAAACCCTCTATCTACAATTGCATGTGTAGCGGATTGACCGTTCGCTTGCATTCTTACTCTTGTACTTTGTGCCAGGGCCTGTTCTAATGTTTTTGAGTCATGTGGATTGCCTTGAAAACTTTTTACGGCTGTTATTACTCCTGTTCGTGCTCCTTTAATGACAGCTACTTTATTTCCAAACTCATATTGTTTGTGAGCCTTACCTTTTGCAATGCAACTCACGGAAGATTCATGAAGAGAATAAATTTTGTTTTTGTCTTCTCGTTTTTGATTTAAAATTTTCTCACATCTTTCAATTATAGAAGCATGCAACACAAAGCAATCAGGATGGAGTTTTCGCCTTAATTCCCTAACCAATCTACCAGCTATAGTTTTAAGCCTTCGGATGGCTTTACGAGATTTCTTAATTCTACTGGGATGCTTACCATTGTATTGATCTTTCATCAATTGCTTTACAACTCGTCTATAGCTCTGTCGCAGTTCAATGCCTTCATCAGCAGCGATCGACAAACATCGCTGAATAATTTTTCTTGACAACTTTGCATCCGTTGGAAAGGTTATGTTTTTTTCTTGTACCGTCGTATCAACCTGGACTTCTTTTTCTACCGCTGCGTGTGCATGCAACCTAACAGTACAACTCAACATAGATTCTAATCCAACCTCACCAATCCGTTTTCTGAAATGCACAAATTCAGATGGATCAAATGGTTTTTCGCATTGAAAATATTGTTCACCTGAAAAAAACTGCCAGTATGGATTCTCAATCCAACGATCTATAACAGACTCATCACTTTCATTAAACATGTGTTTAAGCATAAGAGCTCCAGCTATTTTCCTGATTGGAATTGACGGACGTCCTTCCTCAGAATATAGATGAGCATGATCCCTTTCAATTCTATTCCAATCGATTTGATTAGCCAAAATCACCAGAGGATGATTCATACTAATAATGGAAGAAAGTCTGGATCGAAATAAATCCAGTTGGTCTGTGTCCGGAGAAAGTCTACCTAACATTTTGCAAGAATTTGATTTCAAATTACAAATTTCCTGCATATAAAACAAGCATTTTTATAACTTATTTTACTCATATTCAGCACCTTAGACCCAATTTAAGGATCGACTAATTAATAGAGGATTATGCTGATTCCCAGCTATGCAAGAATTTGGAAGGTTTTGTCCTGGTCGATTCTGATGCTTTATTGCATGTCAACGGTCAGAGCGCAGACTGTAGTGGAGGAATTCAAACCATCCGGAAAAATCTGGGGATATGCATTTGGCGATTTTTTTATAAAGACAGGAGGGGATACAGCAACCTGGGCGAGCAGGGCCGAATATTCATCAATTTCAAAAAAAGTTTATGCCTTTTCATTCCGCA
>JBBSBD010000471.1:0-3681 GCA_038251675.1 Chitinophagales bacterium
AGCGGCTTTCCCGATTTTACGATTTTTAAATTGGGCATGTTGAAAGAAGGAGCCAGTGAAATTAAAATGGCGGGATATTTTGATAATAACTGGAAGCTTACAGATGAAGATGTGGTAAAGTGAGAAAGTGGCATCTATTAAAATTTTTGCGGGCTATCCGGATGAGCTTTTTTATACCTTTCAGCTTCAATAGCATTTTTATTTATCCATTTTTCCAATGGAATTTTTTCACCATAATCTTCTCCGAGGTACCTTCCATCTTTTGTAACAAAAAAGTTCGTATCAGAAAAGTCATCTCCATAATATCCATGCCCTTTGGAATATTCAAAAGTTTTCACATGGTAATATGGAAAGGCAGGAGAGGGCCTTTCAACAATTTCGTAATGCAGTTTCATTTCATTACTATCAGGATGGCTATAATAGTTTACAAAATGAATTTTGCTTATAACACTAAGCTTATTAAATGAATCAATGATTTTTTTCTCCAATTCATTGTAGGAAAACTGGTAAGGTAGATAATGTATTGAATCCACCGACTGATCTTTTGTGGTTGCTGCTTGTGTAGTCACTTTTAATTCCTCCCCCTTTTTATTAACATACCCCCAATCGCCTCCTTTGAAATGGAGGTGCTCATGCTCGTACACAAATTCACAACCTTTGCAAAAGGAGGCAATTCCATAATCAAATTCGCTCACATAATCATATTTAGCCTGGATAATTATTTTGCCGCTTCGGTCAGCAAATCCCATTTTTTTATTTTTTACAAATCGTGTCAATCCTTCACAGATACAATCAGGGCCATTATCAAACATATATGGAGCAAATAAAAACTTGCCTTTTCTGTTATATACATATCCTGCGGTATGTGGTTCATGGCTGATATCTTTTTCGCGTGTAAGATATATCAGGCCTTCAGGGACCAGATCGCGGTTCTTATGGTCGTCGAAATTATAATGTACGGCTGGAATAATTATTTTGCCAATACCGTTTTTGACTCCTAATAAACTATCTTTTGCAATAAAATAATATAATTTTTGTTGGGAAATACGCGTCTGCGCTTTGAGGAATAAATTAAAAAATAATAAGAATGGCAGGAATTTCATCGCTGATTTAATTAGCTAAATATAGAAGAGAATATTCTAAATGGCACATTCTTCTAACTCTTATTTTTTCAAAAACTTATTATTCGCGACTTGCTCAATTACCGGGTAACTTTAGCAAATGCGGATTTTATCGCATCGTTAAATGAGAAGATGCGACTATCCCGGATAAAAATGGCATTGCCCGTCATCAGGTAATAGAAAGCCCGCAACATGATATGTTATATATATACAAAATATTACCTGGCAAAACAGTATGACTCTGCAAACAACATTGCCGTTTACAATCAACGACTGGTGGGCAATGGTCTATAACTTTACCGGGGGTCTGCGGCAATACAAAAGCTAAACCTAATTCCCTTCGTCTTTCTTCATTTTCTCATCATATTGTTTTTGCAAATCACTTATTGCTTTGTCATAACCCTGTTGGTCTATAAAAGCAGCAGGATTGTATGCATCCCCGGGCTTGTGCTTATCATGCAGGTTGAATTGACTGGCATGTGATGCAAGCCATATATCAAAAGAGATATTCTTCATTGCCTTTAACGTGTATGCGTAATCGCTGGCTATTCCAGGGTAGTTGGTTATAGTTCCGAATGGTTTGTCCGTAACGATTGAGGGTAAATTTGCAATAAGCACTTTATAAGATTGCTTCCTATCTCTTACGGTAAATAAATAACTGCACGAGCCTCTGGTGTGACCGGGATGATGCAGCATAACCAATTTCATTTCGCCCAGTTGGATAGTATCGCCATCATGCAATAAACGATCAGGTTTTACCGGTTGGAAGGAAGTTCCATACTGTCCCAATTCATAATCAGAATTACCACCCGTCGCTAATACATCCGCTTCTTTTTCATCAACCATGAGTTGCGCACCTGTCATTTTTTTGATGGCAGCCATAGCGCCAACATGGTCGTAATGCGCCTGAGTGGTTAAAAGTATTTTGGTATCCGCAAGTCGAAAGCCTAAGGCTTCAATATTGTTTTTTATTTGTGACGCAGAAGCTGCAAGCCCCGTATTGACGAGAATATTTCCTTTTGGAGTAGTAATAAGGTAGCAGGCAAGATCATAAGTGCCTACATAATACAAGTTGCCTGCAATGCTGAATGGCTGATACTTCGCTTCCCATTCGGCTGTGGTCCTGGGCTCCTTTACATTTTGTGCTTTTACACATAAAAAGATAAATGATAAAGTAGCAGCAAGTAATATATTTTTTAAAGAATAGTTGAACATATTGTATTGATTGAATAAAAGTAGGGGTTCAAATATATCGGCTTACAGGATAAATTCAAGCCTAATTAAATAATTTTTTGTCATGCAGATAGCTGGTCTTTGGCATTGCTATTGACGATTTGAATATTACACTTACCATGGCATCGTTTATCAATGCGATTATTTTTTGTAATGGGTTAAGGCCCGAATTTTTTATTTGCAGGTAATATAATATCATTTCATAGAACTTGTAATTATTTTGATATTTCCAAACAAATGGAAATATTTTTTTTAATTTAAAAACTTGTAATAAACTTAACAGCAAGGCGTTATAAGCGGGAATTTTTTAAAACATTAAAAACCAATTATGAAAAAAACATCAATGAACTGTTTTGCGCTAATCCTATTTTCTGCATTTACTGTATCAGGTGCCCTTGCGCAGAGAACTGATTTTTCGAATGAATCTGCTTTCAAATTCCCTTCCAGCAAAATTATGAATGAATTTTCTTCTCCTGAAGGCACTAACCTGCCGGCAAAAAATGAGAATGTAAGTGATGAAGTTTTAAAAAGCTTTAAGACAGAATACCAGAATGCCGAGAAAGTTACCTGGTTGCAGGTGAACAAAAATTATCTTGCGAAATTCAGCAATGGCAACATCGCAATGGAAACATTATTAAACAAGCATGGTAAAATAATATATTCTATCGCTTATGGTGTAGAAAAAGACTTGCCTAAAAATGTAAAAACATTAGTGTATGCTGCTTACCCGGAACATATAATAACTAATGTAGCAAAAGTTACCAGGAAAAATCGCCAGATTTGGGTAATCACAAGCGCCGGCCAATACGATGATGTAAGATTCAGGGTTGAAGGCGGACAAATAGAAGAAGTAGAAACTATCCAGAAGTAATTAATTCTCTTATAAAATACAATGGGTTAGGGCTGGTTCAATAAGTGAGCCGGCCTTTTTATTTAAACTTTAAATCACCTGAGTTTTCCTTCTTACATTTATCCTTCCTTATTGCATGTTCCAGTAGTTCAACTGGTACATTTAGCTTTGGTGCTGATGTGCGCATGAATGCGATTACTGAAAAATATTTTCTTGCTATGACCAGACATAACGAACATACGAGGAACGGTTTTGGGCCATCTTTATATTGCTTCTGGTTACAGCAATTGTAGTGTTACTGAATGGATGCCACACATCATCTGCTCCTGAAACAATAACTGCAGATGTAAGATTTAAAAAGATAATCCTCACCACAGATTTTTTATCCGAAGGGGTAGCAGTCGCCGATGTAAATAAAGACGGGCTAACGGATGTGCTGGCAGCTACTTTTTGGTTTGAAGCTCCCGCCTGGAAGCG
>JBBSBD010000472.1:0-3680 GCA_038251675.1 Chitinophagales bacterium
ATTGTTTTATAATCGCTGTCATACCGGCGATTTTGATATACAGAAATTTTCCTGTTTTGTCTTTTTGCAATTTCAATTAATTCCTTTCCTTCATCAACTCTAACCGAAAAAGGCTTTTCAATTATTACATGCTTGCCGGCTTCTAGTGCTTTTTTTGTATAATCAAAATGAGTGTAGTTCGGTGTGTTGACAACCACCAGCTCTACAGCATCATCTGCGAGCATTTCTTCTAATTTTCTGTATGTTTTTATTCCCGGGTATTTTTCGGCTGCAAGGTTCTTCGATCGCTCCCAAACTGCATACAGATTGAATCCGGGGTTTACTTTTATGAATGGCGCATGAAACACCCACCCGCTCATTCCAAATGAACATAATGCTGTATTTATTGGTTTCATTTTGTTGAAATTTTAATTGACAATAACGTTAAGTTATTATTTTATTTTTTATTGAATGGCTATTACTGGAAAGATGTAATTAAAGCACTTACAGAAAAAGGATATCGCGTAATAGTTCCTGACCAGGTGGGTTGGAGCCGATGATAAGCCCGACCTGCACTACAGCTTCCACATGCTTGCTTCTAATAATAAAAAGTTACTGGATTCACTTCATATAACATCCGTTATTGTGATAGGTCACTCTATGGGAGGCATGCTGGCAACCAGGTTTACATTGATGTATCCCGATATAGTTGAAAAGTTGGTGCTGGAAGATCCGATTGGATTGGAAGATTATAAAACTTTTGTTCCTTATAAACCCATTGACTCATTGTATGCAAATGAGATGAAGGCTACTTATGAATCATATAAAAAATACCAGCAAGGATATTATCCTGAATGGAAACCTGAATATGAACAATATGTAAAAGCGCAGGTAGAGCCACTATTGAAACCGAATTTTGAAAAAACTGTATGGGCAAATGGGCTTACATATCAAATGCTCTATGAACAACCTGTGGTATATGAATTTAAAAATATCAATGTGCCAACGTTATTAATCATCGGGCAGGCAGACCGTACAGTCGTCGGAAAAAATATGCTGACTGAAGAACAAAAAAAAGTACATGGCCAATACCCGGAACTTGGAAGGAAAACAAAAAGTGAAATACCCAATTCAAAATTGGTGGAGTTGGAAGGTGTGGGGCACATTCCACATATTCAAAAATTTGAAGAATTCAAAAGAGCATTGTTTGATTTTTTGCAGAATGCTCGATTAATCATCTACATTGGCCATTTCCATGAATAAAATTTAAAGGTTTTTTTGAGTAGAACTGTACCAGTTTAGGTGCGCAATTTTACCTTTCTAAAATATTAAATGAAAAGTTGATGTAACAAGTCAATACCGATTTAAAGGAGAAAGTAATCGGATCACCAACAACAGCCTCTCTTCAAAAAATAAATTTTCCACTAAATAAATCTCTACCTTCGCGGCCGAATGATCGTTCAATCGGAAATAGCGGACAAGAAAAAAGCAATTCTAAAAAGCACTCTCAAGCTAATAAAGGATAATGGTTTGCATGGAACTACCATAAGCCTTATATCAAAAAATGCGGGAGTTGCTTCAGGAACTATTTACCATTATTTCCCGAGCAAAGACGACATCATCATGGAACTTAACTGCCAGATAAAAAATGAAATGGTGGCGGCAATGTTTAATAATGTTGGCGACAAGGATTATCGGAAAAAGTTTTTCGAAGGATGGATTAACCTGTGTAAATATTTTATAGATAATCCCAGCTCATTAATATTTATAGAACAATTCAATAGTTCGCCATACGCTAAAACCAGCTCGGCAAAAAAGTTACAAAATTCCGTAAACAGGTTTCACGAATTTTTCCAGGAAGGGATGGACCAGGGCTATCTAAAAAAAATGGAATACAAGTTGATAGCTTCTGCTGTATTTGGATGTATTACTGCCACTGCAAAATATCATATAACGGGGCGTTTCGGTTTCGCAGATGCCGATCTCTGTAAAGTGGCTACTATTTTGTGGGATGGAATTAAAATTCAAAAGAATTAAACGATTAATAGATTTTAATTGTAACTCATATTCCCGGAGAGATTGCCTGTAAATGATTAAAGCATTTTAAAAAAGAAATATGCACAATTGGAATTTAAAAATGAATATCAGGCATCGTAATATCTGCAAGACAATCTTCAATTTTGGGATTTTATTTTACCCTTACTTCATCTATGCCCAGCAGTACCAGGCTGATTCATTGTTGCGGAGTGCTACCCTTGAAAACTGCATTGGATATGCAATTGCACACAATCCTGATTTGCAGAATGCAAAATTGAATGAAGAAATAACCGAAACAACTATTAAAAGCAAGCTTTCTGAGTGGTATCCGCAACTCAATTTGAATTATAATTTCCAGCACAACTTCCAGTTGCAAACCCTCAACTTCAATGGAATGCTTATACGTACCGGAACGGTCAACACTTCCGGTGTGCAGTTCGGCGCAACGCAAAATATTTTTAACAGGGACGTGTTGCTCGCAAGCCGTACTTCAAAAGATGTGCGCCTGCAGGCTCAACAAAATACTAAAGAACAAAACATCAGCCTTGCTGCAATGGTGAGCAAAGCTTTCTATAATGTGATCTTAACCAGGCAACAAATACTCGTAACCGAACAGGATATAGAAAGAATAAACGTAAGCCTTAAAGATGCGTATTATCAATACCAGAGCGGCATTACTGATAAGACTGATTATAAGAGGGCAACGATTTCATTAAATAATGCCAAAGCTCAAAAGAATACCGGTGATGAAACATTAAAAGCTTCCTTTACTTATTTAAAAGAATTAATGGGTTACCCTGCAGGCAAAGATCTTGATCTTGTTTATGACACAGCTCAAATGGCCAATGAAATTTACCTGGATACTTTGCAAAATGTAAATTATAATGACAGGATAGAAGTTCAATTGCTTGAAACACAAAAGAAGCTGCAACAATACAATCTTCAATATTATAAATGGAGTTTCCTTCCGGAAATTTCTGCATTTGGAAATTACAACCTCAATTTTCTGAATAATAAATTCTCTAAACTTTATAGCCAGAGTTATCCAAATTCTTACGCGGGGATTTTATTGTCGTTTCCTATTTTCCAGGGAGGCAAAAGATTGCAACAAATAAAACAGGCGCAATTGGAAATAAGGCAGGTTGATAATTCTATCAAAAGCCTTCAAAACAATATTAATACTCAGTATGTACAGTCGCTTTCCTCTTATAAAAGCAACCTGTATAATTTTTATAGCATTAAAGAAAATTTGGACCTGGCAAATGAAGTGTATGAAATAATCCGGCTGCAATACAGGTCGGGTATTAAAACTTATTTGGAAGTGATCAACGCAGAAACAGACTTGAGGACGGCCCAAATAAATTATTACAATGCCCTATATCAGGTGCTTTCAAGCAAAGTAGATGTAGCGCAATCATTGGGCAACATTAATTATTAAAACAAAGAATATGATTTATAAACAGCATTATTTGTTTCCTCTTTT
The DNA here is from genome assembly GCA_038251675.1 of Chitinophagales bacterium. Classification (GTDB taxonomy): domain Bacteria; phylum Bacteroidota; class Bacteroidia; order Chitinophagales; family Chitinophagaceae; genus Ginsengibacter. Next base: position 3,500 of record JBBSBD010000472.1, read on the forward strand.
TGCAGGCATTGTATTCTTTATGTCCTGTGGAAATAAAAAGGATGCAGAGCAACAAGGGCCTCCTCCTGCTACGCCTGTAACAGTTGCAGCGGTTAAAACAACCATGGCTTCTTATAATGATGAATACCCAGGGTCGGTTGCAGCACTTAACGAAATAACCATTACCTCGCAGGTAAGCGGG
>JBBSBD010000473.1:0-3677 GCA_038251675.1 Chitinophagales bacterium
ATTAAAAAATCATTCCAAAATATTTTTATTAGCCCACAGCCTTGGTGGTGTTCCCGCAATCTTTGCCGCTTCCAAAGCACAGGATGAAAACATAAAATTATCGGGTATTATTTTAGTGAGCACTGTGCAGCAATTAGATTTCTGGCCAGCAGAAATGTTGGAAGAATGGAAAAGAGATAAAGTGTATTACAAGAAAAACAATCGCACCAAACAGATGCTGCCACAAGGAAAAGAATTTCTTAACGAGGTATTACAAAGCGATTCAAAATGGAATGTTGAAGTGGAGCTAAAAAAACTTCGTGAGCCGGTTTTAATTATTCATGGGGAAAATGATGAAGCGGTATCTCTTGAACATGGACTCAATAAATACAAATGGATAAAAGAAACAAATAAAAGAGCCTCCCTGAAAATTATACCAGGGGCTACACACACCTTCAATACCAAACATCCGTTTGATGGAACAAATCCTCAACTTGAAGAAATGATTCAGCAAGTATTGGCATTTATTCATTCAGCCTGATTTATTTACCTGAATTTCACAAAAATGCAACAAATTAGCGGGCAGTCTGTTAGTCACATCTTTTAGATTTGTTTTATTATTCCGGCTTTATGAAAATTAATTTTACCCGTTTCCTGTTTCTTTTTTTCGTGATTATTTTTTGCTTGTCTTTTCAATCATCTGCGCAAGAGACCAATGTCACTTTTAAAATTATTGACAAACAAACCCAGCCCGTTCCTTTCGCGACAATAAGAGTTATCCCTGTTAATGATTCTCTGAATTATATAGAAAAGGTCTCTGACAGTTCCGGTAAATCGATCTTTAACCTGGTTCATGATGAACGCTACAGGGTAACAGCCACATCAGTTAACTACAGTCTTTTTGAAAAAGGGATAACTATTAAAAATGATAACCCCACATTTATTTTCACGCTTGAAAATGGATCGAAAACTTTGGATGCTGTTATTATTAAATCCAGCAAGCCACTGATGCGGCAAGAAGATGACAAAACAATTGTAGATCCTGAAAACCTTGTGGCGAGTTCCACCAGCGGTTATGAAGTTATTGAAAAAACACCCGGCCTTTTTGTAGACCAGGACGGAAATATCTATCTGAACAGCACAACGCCTGCTTCCATTTACATAAATGGCCGGGAGCAAAAAATGAGTACTGCGGATGTAGCGTCACTATTAAAAAGCCTTCCGCCAAACTCAATTGCAAGCATTGAAATATTACGTACGCCATCTGCAAAATATGATGCGTCGGGGAGTGGAGGTATCGTAAATGTTATTTTAAGGAAGGGAGTTAAAATAGGGCTAACAGGCAGTGTAAATGCCGGAATGAACCAGGGAGAATATGGAACACAATATGCCGGTTTTAATCTCAATAATAATAACGGCGATTTATCAAGTTATATAAATATGCAGGTAACTCACAAGAATACTTATGATGAAATTAACACTGATCGCATATTTGCTCCCGATTCATTATTGAGCCAGGATGCTTACACAACATACCCCGGCAATACATACTACTTAGGTTTTGGAACCAGCTACCAGCTTAATAAAAAATGGGAGTTAAGTTATGACGGAAGATTAAGCTTTAGCGATTCGAAAAACCAGTCGAAAAATAACAGCCAGATTAGTAAGATAAGTAATGACGAAATCTTTCTCAACAATATCGCATCTGTCTCCAACAAAAACAATACCTTTTTTATATCACAGGGAGTCTCTTCAAAATTATCACTTGACACGCTTGGCTCTGAATGGACCAATGATATTTCCTACAATTATTCGCCTAATAAAACAAACCAGGATTTTTCTATCGATTTTTCAGTACCTGCGATACCGGGTGCTGCCGGCGATGGTTACCTGAAAACCAATCTTAATTTTTTCTCAGCAGAAACAAATTTATTGCTGAAATTTCGTAAGAGCTTTTTAATTGAAACGGGACTAAAAACCACGGTAACAGGTTTCAAAAATAATACTGATTATTTTAACCAGGTAAATGGAATAAGGACAAAGGATGACATAAGATCAAGTATTTATGACTACCATGAAAACATTAATGCCGCTTATGTACAGGCTTCAAAAACCTTGTTCGGTATTACTTTGAAAGCCGGGACCCGCGTGGAGAATACTTCCATGAAAGGCAAACAAAAAGCCCCCGCTGATACAAGTTTCAACATTAACAGAACAGATTTTTTTCCGTACGTGTACCTCAGCAGATCTCTTATGAAGATAATGGGATATAGCCTGCGTGCTTACCTGGTCTATCGGCGTACCATTAGCCGTCCCGGTTATCAATTATTAAATCCATCGCAACGATATATTGATCCATATCTTTTTGAAACCGGAAATCCTAAGCTACGGCCACAGTTCACGCAGAATTATGAAGCAAATATTTCTGTTGACGAAAGGCCCATTTTCGCATTGGGAATAAATGATACCAAGGATATTTTTTCAAATGTGGTTTACCAGGCAGATACCAGCAAAAGAACAGCATACAGAACGTATGATAATCTTGGAAATAACCGGGAAACTTATTTCAGGGTATTAGGCGCCATTCCGCCGGGAGGAAGATATTTTATTGTAGCGGGGGCTCAATACAATCACAACTTTTACCAGGGCTTTTATGAAGGGTTGCCGCTCTCTTATAAAAAAGGAAGCATTTCATTCTTCACATATCAAACTTTAAAACTTTCCAAAACATCACAACTTACTTTACATGGATTCGCTCGTTTTAAAGGCCAGCAGCAGTTTTATGAACTTTCACCATTCGGGTCACTTAACGTAAGTATCAATAAACAATTATTACAAAAAAAATTGATCATTACCATAAGCGGAAATGATCTATTCTATACTAACAACAATGATTTCACATTTAACCAGGGAAGTGTTTCAGCAAGCGGATTTAGAAAATCTGATACAAGGCGATTTGGAGTAAATGTTCGTTATAACTTTGGGATAAGAAAAAAAGAAGAACGAAATTTTTTAAACAGTTTAGATGCTACAGAGAGAACAAGCCAGTAAAGAGAATATCATCCAGTAATCTTTACCAAATAAAAAAACCCGGAAATTAAACCGGGCTGAAATGATATTATTACGTAACATTTACTTTATCACTAGGCGTTTACTGCCTTTTGTGCATCCCTGTATTTTTTAATAATATCGTGTGATGTTTTCAAAGCGGATTGTTGATCCGTAATTAATTTCCTGGTCTCTGCACTGATTTCAGCATCGGAGGAAAGGGCTTGTTTATATGCTTTTTGAGCAGCATCTTCTCCAAATTCACACGACTCAAGCATCGACTGCCTGTCCTTGCCGGAGAATGTAGCCTTCACATCCATCCATGCCCTGTGAATTTTTCCGCTTCCTGTAGTTCCGGTTGCAGGTTCGCCACCTAACCTGTTTACTTCATTGGTAAGTTCTGCAGCATATTTTCTGCTATCGTTAGCCATCTTACTAAAAATAGCCTGCAGGTCAACATCGAAAGACTTAATATCTTTCGCGGCATTTTCATACCCTTCAACCCTATCATTATTTATCCTGATAAGATCGTTTAAAACTTCGGTTAATTTATCATTTGCACTCATAGTTATTTATTTTATTTGAATATCAATTAAACTAAAATGATGCCAGTACAATCCACAATTGTAATAACTACCTTTATAGTGAAA
>JBBSBD010000474.1:0-3643 GCA_038251675.1 Chitinophagales bacterium
TTATTAAGTGCCATCGGGATAGCGGGAATGGACAGGGCATTGCGGGCAAACGTAATTACAAAAAGCGGTAAAGCAGTTGAAACCGCAGGAGATATTGATACACTATTACTCGACAAAACGGGTACCATAACTATAGGAAACAGGAAGGCAACTAATTTTTATCCTGCAAATGGAATAACAGAAAACATGTTCGTGGAGGCAAGCGTACTGTCTTCGCTTGCTGATGAAACGCCGGAAGGAAAATCGATCGTTGAGTTAGGTAAATTAGATCCTGCTTCTTTCAATACTATACATTCGAAGTTTATAAAGTTTACCGCGGAAACAAGAAGCAGCGGTTTGGATATGGCCGATGGAACGAAAGTTCGCAAAGGAGCGTTCGATGCCATTTTTAATATGGTAACAAAAGCCGGCAATCCATTTCCTTCGGAGACAGAAGAGACCGTAAAAAAGATTTCTTCTAACGGAGGTACGCCTTTAGTAGTGAGCAGGAACAATATTGCGCTCGGTGTTATAGAATTGCAGGACATTGTGAAGCCCGGCATACAGGAACGTTTTGAGCGTTTAAGAAAAATGGGTGTCAAGACTGTTATGGTTACAGGGGATAATCCGCTCACCGCGAAGTTCATTGCCGATAAAGCAGGTGTAGACGATTTTATTGCAGAAGCAAGGCCGGAGGATAAAATGAATTACATAAAACAGGAACAAAAAAGCGGTAAGCTGGTAGCGATGATGGGCGATGGTACTAATGATGCACCGGCGCTTGCACAGGCCGATGTAGGTGTTGCCATGAATAGCGGAACTGCTGCTGCGAAAGAAGCCGGCAACATGGTTGACCTTGATAACGACCCCACCAAGTTGATAGAAATTGTAGAGATCGGCAAGCAGCTATTAATGACAAGAGGAACGTTAACCACCTTCTCCATTGCTAATGATGTTGCCAAATACTTTGCTATTGTTCCTGCATTATTTATTGCATCACTGCCAGGCCTGCAGGCACTAAATATTATGCAACTGCATAGCCCTGAAAGTGCCATTTTATCCGCAGTGATTTTTAATGCAATTATCATCCCGCTATTAATTCCATTGGCATTAAAAGGTGTTGCTTACAAGCCAATAGGCGCAAGCGCACTCCTAAGAAGAAATTTATTGATCTATGGCTTAGGGGGCATTATTGCTCCTTTTTTCGGCATAAAATTAATTGACTTAATAGTGTCTGCCTGGTTCTGAAACTCATAAATACAGGGCATAAATTTTAAACAATGAAACAACATATTTTACCGGCAATCAAGCTCACTTTTATTTTATTAATATTTCTCGCGGTCATTTATCCAGCATTAATTTGGGTAGGTGCCCAGGCTGCGCCAAACAAAGGAAGAGGTGAAGTATCAACAGTAAATGGAAAGATAGTTGGTTATACTAATGAAGGCCAAAGCTTCACGTGGGATAAATACTTTTGGTCACGCCCTTCTGCAGTGGGATATAATGCAGCGGGAAGTGGTGGCAGTAATAAAGGGCCAAATAACGAGGCTTATTTAAAAGAAGTTAAGAACAGGCTTGATACTTTTTTGGTACATAACGCGGGTGTAAAAAAAGAGCAAGTACCCGGTGATATAGTTACAGCATCGGGCAGTGGCCTTGATCCTGATATTTCTCCTGAGGCAGCCTACATACAAGCGGCACGCATCGCAAGAGTAAGAGATTTACCCGAAACAGAAATCAAAGAATTGATTGATAAAAATATTGAAAAGCCATTAGCAGGATTGTTCGGCCCGCCTAAAATAAACGTGCTTAGATTGAATATTGCTCTGGATAATTTAAAAAAATAGTTTCTTTCTATACAAAGATGCTTTAGTAACAATAATGATTTCAACCAGGCGATAGAAAGACGAACTTTGAACAATAAAATAGATTTATTAAAAAAAATGCAACATCAAAAAACACTTTCATGCATATTTATTATTCTTTAATTGAACGAAACTGACGATAAGGAAAAAAGAGTTCAACAGTTTTTAGAACTCAACCAACAAAATACTGGAGGCAAGCTAAAAATATATCTCGGCATGAGCGCCGGGGTGGGCAAAACTTTTAGAATGCTGCAGGAAGCACATGCCCTGGTGCAGAATGGTGTAAACATCAAAGTAGGCTATGTGGAAACACATGGACGAAAAGAGACGCAAGCTCTTATTGAAGGACTTCCGGTAATTCCACGACGTGAAGTTTTTTACAAAGGTAAAAGATTAGAGGAGTTGGATGTGCAGGCAATTTTATTGCTTCACCCGGAAGTGGTAATTATAGATGAACTGGCTCATACAAATATACCCGGCAGCAGGAATGAAAAGCGTTGGCAGGATGTACTGGATGTTTTACGTGGAGGCATTAATGTTATTTCTGCTGTAAATATTCAACACATAGAAAGCATTAATGAAGATGTAAAAGAAATTACAGGTATAGAAGTAAAAGAAAGAATACCTGATAAGATATTACAAATCGCCGATGAAGTAGTCAACATTGATCTTACCGCTGATGAATTGATATCAAGATTAAAAGAAGGCAAAATTTATGATCCGGCAAAAGTGCACCAGGCATTACAAAACTTTTTTCAGCCTGATAAAATATTACAGCTTCGCGAACTTGCATTAAAAGAAGTTGCTGGACAAGTAGAAAGAAAAGTTGACCACCAGATAACCGCTAAACAAACTCCTTTTGCGCACGATCGTTTTTTAGCATGCATCTCTTCTAACCATGAAATTGCGCAACGCATTATTAGAAAAACTGCACGGCTTTCTTCTTATTACAACAGTAAGTGGTTTGTTCTGTATGTGCAATCTGCAAATGAAGCTGCGGATAAAATTTCATTAGCGGCGCAACGGCATTTAATTAATAATTTTAAAAACGCAACAGAACTGGGCGCAGAAGTTATTCAAAAGAAAAGTGAAAATATTGCATCGGTAATAATTGAAACAGTTAATGAAAAAGGGATCACTACAATATGCCTGGGGAAGCCGCATCTAAGCTTATTTCAAATTATCTTACGAACAAGTATTTTCAATCATTTGCTGAAAGCTATTTCCAAAAATAATATAGATATCATTATACTTTCCTGATGGCATTAACTGTAAAAAATAAAATATGGTTGGGAACATCTTTCCTGTTCCTGTTATTGCTTTTAACTGGTGGTGCCGGAATTTATTACATGGCAAAATTAAAAACAGAAGGTAAAAATGTATTAAAGGATAATTATAAGAGTTTATCCTATTGCCATACGATGCAGCAGCAATTAAATAAAATCTATAACTACAATGAACTTTCAATTAGCAATTTTGAAGATACCTTACAGCAACAGGAAAAAAATATTACGGAACAGGGAGAAGCTAAGGCGACACTTCTACTGAGAAATTATTTTAATAAGTATAAAACGGGAGATACCACCAGGCAAAATTTCATATTAATAGAGGAACAAATACAATCAATTTTATCATTGAATATGGCAGCCATTCAAAGAAAAAGCGTGGTAGCTGAGAAGACTGCTGAAGATGCGCTCGGCATTATAATTTTACTTGGAAGCCTTGTTTTTCTTATTGCTTTAACTTTCCTGATCAACTTTCCTTCCGTTGTTACTAATCCCATAAACCGGTTGACCGAA
>JBBSBD010000475.1:0-3633 GCA_038251675.1 Chitinophagales bacterium
AAATAGTATATGGAATGTTCAAAGTCCCAAATTCACCATCAATTTTTTCTTCTGTCACATAAACGTTGAATGAAGGTCCAATCAGCAGAGAAATTTTTTCTGAAATGCTATATTTATAATTAAAATCGGCTTTGTTTAACATATTTAATTTGGCGCTGTGCCAATGATTATTGTAAACAATCTGATTGTAAGATAAATCGATACTGATTTTTTGTCTCTCAGATATTGATATGTTTCTTCCGAATCCTAAACCAAAACTATAAACAGGACTGTTTTTATATGAAGAATAGCCTGCTTTAAAAATGGTGTAAAACCTTTCAACTCCCATTTTGTAATTCAGGTTCGAGTATATTACCTCTCCACCAGTAAGTTCGAGTTCGTAATGTCCATTTTTCACAATGCTGAATATTCCGATTGGTAATCCTTCTTCGCCATCGTCTAAGTAGTTAAAAATGCCAAACTGAACGCCTTTTAGTTTCTTTGCATAATTAAAAACGCCTAATTGGAACCCATTAATCTGATTTACAGCAATATTAGTTGTTGATAATTGAAAACCTTTTGCTTTTTGTTTGGAATAATTTACTACACCTGATATAAGTACTCCTGAGGTTGAATCCATACAAATATTTGAAACGCCCGAAAGTATAAAACCTTCTGAGTAACCTATGTTTATATTTGAAACTCCTGACAATTGAAATCCTTTTACTTGTCCTTTATTATAGTTCAGTAGCGAACCCATCTCAAATCCATTAACCCCGCCATTTAAACCGTACAAGATATTGAACGAAAAATTATTCAAATATTCTGTCGAACTCGTTCCGCTGCTACCAATCGGATATGCAAATGTGACCTGCGCTTTGCGGGTTTTCAAACTGTCGTTTACTTGAGCTTCAAGATTTATTGATACTAATAATATCAAAATGCTTAGTAAAATTATTTTTTTCATTTTTCTTCTTTTTTATTAATTGGTTTATTTCTGTATACTCTGTTTCTTCAGTATTTATAATATTTGCTAACGTCTGAGTAGTTTTGCCGTCTTTTATTTGGCCTGATTCGATCATAGTCATTGCTTCTTCAATATCTATTTCCAATACTTCAATATTTTCTTGCTCACTTTCTACGCCTCCCCCTTCATTTGCTTTCATCTCCTTCGTGTATGCGGCAATGAAAAAATATAAAATCTCAGTAACCGAACTTGGTGACATATAGGCTTCAAAAATTTTTTTAATGTCAGTAACTTTATAACCGGTTTCCTTCGGTTTCCCGCCTTATACAATCTTCCGCATTGTCTTTATCCAACAATCCTGCGCAGGTCTCAATTAACATTCCCGTTTCATTTCCATTGACATAGGTTGGCGTCCGAAATTGTCGTGTTAATATTACTGTTCTTTGTTCCTTATTGTGAAGGAGAATGGTAGCCCCATTCCCCCTATCATAAGCTTCCCTGCTTTGAACTTTGCTGGTTCCGTCCTTTTTAAAATATTCTTAAGTTATTTTCCTCAAAACATACCAGTTATCAGAAAGCACCTCTGTATTTAAGATTTTTATTTGATCAATCATTCTGTTGTTTTTTTAAAAGCCTTATCGCTTTACGGCTACTACCTGTTGAATGTTTTTAAATTTTAAACGTAAGGGCTTGATGATTACTATAGAGCGTTAAGCTCCATCTCTTAATTTAAAAATCAATGGCCATTTCCAAAGTTTTATCAACTTCGGCCAACACTTCGGCTTTCAGGTTTTTACTGTAGATGTGCGGTGCTATCCTAATTCCTTTAGAGCTTTTGCCGTCTGGATCCGAAGGCATCATTTATGATTTTTAAGGAAATTGTCAATCTGCCAACAGAAAACATCAGGTTGCTGAAAAACTCCATTGTGGCCACTCTTTTCAAAGATGAATAAGGATTTAGACTCAGAACTTACCTTCGAATAGATGTCCTCACCCAAGCCTGCAGGACATATAAAATCGTATTTGCCATACATTAATAGTACAGGGATGTTTACTTTATACAATTGAGAAGAAGTTTCCACATTCAGCAAATCTTTGTTAAAGTCAGCATTGCTGGAATACATATGGTTTAGTAACATTGGCATTACAGGATATTTATTTTTGATAGCATAGTCCTTCAGATGTCTGTAAGGGTTAAATGGTTCTATGTCATCAATATATTCTTCAGCATCTGCTGCAAAGCCGTTTAAAGTATTGGATACCGTATAGTCTATAACACCTGCATGAGCTTTGCAGTAGTCTACAATTTTCGTCCATTCCTTAACATGTTTACCAAGGGATATCTGCTCTTCTCCAGTTGTCAATAATTTTTGTCTGCTCAGTTCATCATTTAATTTAAAATTATGATTTCCATCCATACATATCCACCCCTTTACCATATTCTGGTTGTCATTTGTTACCAGGAAAGATGAGGTGATAAGACCACCCCAACTGTGCCCCAAAATGAAGACACTAATGTCCTGGCCCCATCTGTATTTTAATACATCAATAACTTTTTTTAAATCGTCTACATACTGATTCAGATTCAATTTACTACCATTACTTGTTCCCTGCGAGCCACCTGTATTTCTTTGATCCCAATACACCATGGCATATTTATCTTCCAGGTGTTGGCTAATATAATCGGTATTATAGAAGTAAGAACTGGTACCAGGGCCGCCATGAACAAACAAGAGAAACGTTTTGCTTGCAGTATTACCCTCTACTAATACACGCATAGAAGCGTTATTATTTTCAACGTAAAATGTATTGCTTGCATGAGTGGCTACTGTTATTTCCTCTTTGTGGCAGCTATTCATAATTAGTAAGAGCGGAAAAAGTAAGATTATATTTGTTTTCATTTTATTTATCAATGTTAAAATCGTTATTTAATTCGTGTTTTTGTCTTTGTATATTTTCTTGCCTTGACTTTTAAAATACTGGCATGTGCTCCAATTTCTATGGTAGGTTGTAAATTTATAGTACTATTATAGGGGAACATGGCTAATACTGTCAATCGAGTATAGGCAGTAATAGGGAGTACCGAATATTTGGAAAGGTCATAACCTATCCCTCCTCCCATAGATACCATCGCATAATTATACCCTTTGACAGTTTTTACGTTAATACTGCCATCACCATTCGTTTCATACACAGTTCCCCCAACAAAAGAACGACTAATACCTATGCCTGGAAGAAACTCAGTATAAAATCCATTTGAGTTCTTTCTTCGCTTAATATATTCCACTTGTGAGTAAACATTATCTTGAAAGCTTTTATGGTGGTACCAGCCAATGCTGGTCGATACAAACCTACTCTTCTCAATATTCTTTTCCCTACCCGATCTTTTTGTCTTTTGTAAATCAATAAGCCTCAATGGATATTCAAATCCAGCTTCAATCCCTGGGTAAATGACGGATTCTAAATAAGCAAGTTTAAAATTTGCCGAAAGTTGAACTTCTTCTACATAGGCTTTAGACTGACCTATACTAAAATTATAGGAAGCGGTAATTATTAAAGCTACTAAAACTACTATCTTGTATTTACAATTTGTTTTCATTCTTTTCATTTTAAGGTTTTACAAAAATTCTAAAGGTGTTTTTACATTATTCATAATTGGAATTGTATCAGTTCCGTCCATCATTCAA
>JBBSBD010000476.1:0-3628 GCA_038251675.1 Chitinophagales bacterium
GCGTGTATAAAAACCTGGTAGGTACAATAAACCATCCTGAATTTCTTTTGTACGATTATTCATTTTTAGAAACTTTACCTGACGATGAATGGATCAATGGGTTTGCGGAGATCATTAAACATGCATGTATCAAAGACAAGGAAATGTTCGATTTCCTGGATAGAAATTCTTTATCAAAATTCCAATCCTCGGTTGAAATGACCGGGCAACTTATAAAACAAAATGTGGAGATCAAATACAATGTTGTTGTAAATGATGAACATGAAACAGGGGAAAGAAAGCTTCTCAATTTTGGTCATACTATCGGGCATGCTATCGAAAATGCAAGTAATCTCTCACATGGAAAAGCCATTAGTATTGGTATGGTTGCAGCATGCCGTATTTCAGAAAAGATAAACCGGTTTCCCCAAAGTGAAAGCAGTAAGGTAATAGGTCTTTTGCAGAAATATGATCTGCCGGTTTCTTTTGAATCCGACAAAGAAAAAACATGGGAGATTTTGCAACACGATAAGAAGAAAGCGGGAAATAATATGAATTTTGTTGTGCTTGACCAGTTGGGCAAAGCGTCTGTACAACCTATACAAATGGAACGTTTACATAAAATTTTCAAAGATATATTATAGTGATAGCACGTATTTCTCCTTCAAAGATTAGCGGTACCATAAATGCTCCTTCGTCAAAAAGCAGTATGCAGCGGGCATGTGCCTTAGCTTTGATTTCAGGAGGAACTACAGTAATTCAAAACGCAGGCAAAAGCAACGATGAGTTGGCAGCATTGGATATTATAAGAAAGCTCGGGGCAACGGTGGAAACATTGCGCAACGAAATCGTTATCACATCTTCAGATTTTATTTTTACTTCGACTGATAAAAAAAAACACACCATAGTTTCCTGTGGTGAAAGTGGTTTGTCTCTTCGAATGTTTGTACCGGTAGCGGCATTATTCAATCACGATATTACGTTCACAGGCGCAGGTAGCATTCTTACAAGACCTATAGATTTTTTTGATGATGTTCTGCCAAAATTGAAAGTAAACGTTGAATCTAACAACGGCAGGCTGCCGATCACGATTAAAGGGCCAATGAAGCCTGCAGGTATAGAAGTAGATGGTTCATTAAGCTCGCAGTTTTTAACAGGCCTTCTGATAGCCTTTGCAAAATCATGTACTGAGCCGGTTAGTATCAAAGTAAAAAACCTTGCAAGTAAACCCTACATAAGTCTTACGCTGGATATGTTGAATCAATTTGGATTTCAAATTGAAAACGAAAATTATGAGAAGTTCATGATTTTGCCGAGGAAAAAAATGAGTAACCTCAGCATAAAATACCAGGTGGAAGGCGATTGGAGCAACACGGCTTTCTTATTAGTTGCCGGAGCTATTGCCGGAGAAGTAACGGTAAAGGGTGCAGATATGAATTCAACACAAGGGGATAAAAAAATAATGAACGCATTAGAATCATGTGGCGCATTTGTAAAAGTTGATAAAAGTGGAATTAATGTTAAGAAAGGAGCGCTTTCGGCATTTAATTTCGATGCAACACATTGTCCCGATCTTTTCCCTCCGCTCGTTGCATTGGCTTCATACTGCAAAGGAAACTCGGTAATAAAGGGTGTTGGACGACTATTGCACAAAGAAAGTAACAGGGGCCTCACACTCAAGAAAGAATTCGCCAAAATGAATGTAGCGATAGAATTGAATGACGATTCCATGATAATAAAAGGTGGCAAAGAAATAAAAGGAGCTAAAGTAACATCGCACAACGACCATCGCATTGCTATGGCTTGTGCTGTCGCAGGTTTGGGAGCTAAAGGCGCCACAGAAATTACAGAAGCGGAAGCTGTAAAAAAATCCTATCCTCAATTTTTTGATGATATTAAATTCCTCAAAGGCACTCTCCAGGTGACATAAACCGTAAATGCTAAAAGTTTATCTGCAATTTCCATAAACAATACCTTTGCGTTTTTTAAGAATGACTTCCTAAAGAGATGACTGGGTAAGATTGTTATTTCAGTAGAAAATTAAACAGATGGCAGTCGCAAAGGCTTAACCTGCTTTTACGGATTACGATGACATCAATGGATTGTCTTTGAAAAACTATCGTTAGGTAGGGAATTAAAACCGGAAAAGTTGCCTAACAAGCAGTGGTAACACAGGGGAGCAAAAGAAAAATTAAAATTTCAAATGTCTTATACAGTAGCTATAACAGGCCGCCCCAATGTGGGTAAGAGTACTTTTTTTAATCGCATGCTTGAGCAAAGAAAAGCAATTGTAGATGATATAAGTGGCGTAACCCGCGACAGGCAATATGGTGTTGCGGAGTGGGCAGGCAAAACTTTTAATTTGATTGATACTGGTGGCTTTGTTGCTCACGGTAATGATCTTTTTGAAAAAGAAATTCGTCAGCAGGTTCATATCGCAGTTGAGGAAGCCAATGCTATTATTTTTATGTGCGATGTTACTACCGGTATCACCAGCCTCGACCAGGAGATGGCGGATATGTTGCGTCGTTCCCCCAAACCAGTTTACCTTGTAATTAATAAAGTGGACAATCATGCCCGGCTTATGGAAGCGTCGGAATTCTATAGCCTGGGATTCGATAAAATATTTTTTATATCCTCCATAAGCGGAACAGGCAGCGGTGAATTGCTGGATGAAATTTGCTCCATTATTCCGGATGAACCGGTTGAAGACAATACTGACCTTCCTAAGTTTGCTATTATAGGCCAGCCGAATGTTGGTAAATCCTCTCTCTTAAACGCATTAACCGGCCAGGAGCGCACGATTGTAAGCAACATCGCGGGCACTACCAGGGATTCTATTCATACTGTTTACAATCTCTTTAATAAAGAATTTATTTTAATAGATACGGCCGGCATCAGGCGCAAAACCAAGGTAAATGAGGATCTTGAATTTTACTCCGTTATACGTGCTGTTAAAGCCGTGGATGAGGCAGATGTATGTCTGCTGCTGCTCGATGCTGAAAAAGGGATTACTGCGCAAGACATTAATATTTTTTCGCTGGCAGAAAAAAAAGGTAAAGGATTACTTGTTCTGGTAAACAAATGGGATACCGTAAAAAAGGAAACAAATACTGCCCGTGACTATGAAAAAATGCTGAAACAAAAACTTGCTCCTTTTACTGATGTTCCTGTGCTATTTATTTCTGCAACTGAAAAGCTTCGTATCTACCAGGCAATGGAAGCCGCCTTAAAAGTGTATGAAAACAGGCAGCAGAAAATAACCACCTCAAAATTGAATGATGTGATGCTTAAGGCTGTCGAGTCCTATCATGCACCCGTAGTGAGAGGGCACGCCGTTAAAATAAAGTACGTTACGCAATTGCCTTCAACGGTGCCATCATTTGCTTTCTTTTGCAACTATCCTGATGATATTAAAACCCCATACAAAAATTATCTTGAAAATCAAATGCGCGAAAAATTTGAACTTACCGGAGTGCCTATACGTATTTTTTTCAGAAAGAAATAATGCGCTATAAGGATTGAGGCTGCCTGTTTTCATACTTTTTTTGAAAAGTTGGCAGTCTCGTGAATTCTATTACCTTTGCGCCCATTAAAAAATCTTAAAATAGACACAATGAAAAAATTTTTCGCAATGGTTGCTTTTGCA
>JBBSBD010000477.1:0-3591 GCA_038251675.1 Chitinophagales bacterium
AATAGTTTTCAGCAGCGAAGAAAAAGCCCACAGGCTGGTGACTAAAAAGTTTGTTGAGCAAAACTGGAAACCCGAAGAGATCGAAAACTTCAGGAAATATGCGTGGCCGCTAAGTGATGAAGTATATATTTTATGGGATACGAAGCCTTCGGAATGGGCGCCGCAAAATCATTCTTGCGATCCCAATACGCAATATTCAGGATTGAATGTAATTTCTAAAAGAGAAATTAAAACAGGCGAAGAACTAACGCTTGATTATACGTCGTTCCTAAATAATGAAATGGAAAGTTTTATTTGTAATTGCGGCGCGACTAATTGCAAAAAAGTAATCCAGGGCAAGCAGGAAAATTCAATAACTTTTTTAGAGAAAAAGCATTTGTAAATAAATTTTTTCCGGGTAAGCCTTTTATCCGGAGTAATCTGCTTTTAAGCTTTGGTCAACTTCTCCCCTATAACAGTACTTGAAAGCTGATCGTGAAATAATTGCTTTGTTTTTTTAAAAGTAAAATATTGTATGATCGCGGGAACTATGAGGAGATAGGAATAGCCCACTATAAGCCGGATAACATTTCTCCAAAAAGCCCTCCCGAAAGATATCGCGTGGCCGTCCCTGTCAGTAATTTGGAGTTTCATAATGCGCTTACCGAAAGTACCCCGCCAACTCGACGATTCCATTATTGCACATACAATACAATATATTAAAAACGTGGCCGACATAATATAGCCGAGATCTGCATTCGTTACTACAAGATCATCGTCCACCACAGCAGCGGACGCAATCGCAAATGTGATGCCCATCACCGGAAGCATCGTCAATATATTATCAAGCATAAAAGCAGCGGACCTTTTCCAGGTAGTATTTTTATAATAATCTTTTCTCCATTCCGCTTCTAATGGAATATTGACTTTTGCCAGCGCAGAGGACCCCGCAGTTTGTGTTCCCCTGGCTTGCACATTAGCAATCTTTGCTATCGGTGGAGTGGTTGTTGCCCCCGGCTTATTTTCAGTAGCCTGCGTTATAGTTGTTTCCTCTGAAACGATTGAAGATCCCTTGCTCGCCACCTCATCAGAAAATTTATTTATAGAATCATAGATATCACTTACAACCGCTGTGAGTGCATCATCTTCGCTATTCCAGAATTGTTTATTATTTAATGGCTGAAAGTTTTTTGGCAACAAAGGCAGGTTTACAAATGGCGTTGACTTCCAAAGACAATTGCGAACGAGTATGGGTAATAATATGGTCTCATTATTATTATACCTGGCAATTACCTTTTTGTTGCGTGCATAAATGTCGTCGTTATTAATAAAATCAACACTTATTAAATCAAGTACAATATCCGCATCATACAATTTTTGCTTGTATTTATCAGTATCCTCTCCTGCCGGTATTGCAAAGTCGCTCTCAATCTCAATGGGTATCCTGGAATTTCTTACAATGGGAGAAAGATGTTTCTGAATGGCATTGCATTCGTTCTGGTCTTCAGGTGATGCAAGCAGGTAAACCGATATCTTGTTTCTTTTTTTCGATTCGAAGACTTCTAATGTATCAGGCATGAATTATAAATTAAAAATTTGCTAAGAACAAAAACATTTTCATTCAGTAGTTCGCTAAAAATCTTTCGCTTTATTGCTTGCTGTTCATGTAATCAACCAGTGCTTCAATGCCCTGGGCAACTTCGGTAAAAGCTTCATCGCGATTGGGGTATTCTGTTACAGGTTTAGCATTGCGGGGAAGTGCCTGCAATTTTGCATAAGGCATTTTACTCCAATCGCATTTGCGGAGTATTACAGGCACTACATGCGCTGTGCCTTCTTCGTGGCGTTTCATGGCTGAAGCGAGTTCTTTATCCCAGATAAAGTCCGAAGCGTTGAAATCCACACTTATCAGGAGTAAGATAATGTTAGCTTTTTCTAACGCAGCCATAATTTCGGCATCCCATTCCTGCCCGGCAACCAGGTTCCTGTCGTTCCATGATCCCACTTTAGAAGACCGTTTTAAGACTTTCAAATATTTGTCGAGTTCTGTTTTTAGATCTTCATCGACATGTGCATAAGAAATAAAAATACTTGCAACCGGGGGAGCGTTATCTGCCATTATGAAAGATTAAGAAAGCGTTAGTTCAAATTTACAACAAGTCTAAACATTCTTAACCGAAATTACAAAACGGATTTTTTATCCTGATGCCATAGAAAGAATAAGGGTGCATTCTAAATTGTGGCTTTGCTGAGCTGCGCGTGGGCGGTGGGGACACCGCCCACGGCGGGCTGCCCTGGTTGGTGTCTCACCAACCAGCGACAATTTGGAATGCACCCAAGAATAAATAACCGGCATTGTTTCATATTATCTTAATTTAAACCGAAAGAAAAAGTGAAAATTGATTGATATGTTTGCATAAGATTTTGAATTGATTCTTTCTTTCAATTTTATGTTTTCCGGGATTGTTGCAATAACCTTAAATCATTTAAACAATGCCTTTATCCAGAAGAAAGTTCTTAAAGCTAAGCTTAAACGGCGCTGTTATCATAAGCGCGACTAATATTCTCAATCCAATTACCGGAAGTGCTTTTAATCTTGCCGCGGCTAATAAAATTGTTACCCGCTTTGCAATCGCTTCTGATGGCCATTACGGGCAACCAAAAACGGAATATGAATCGCTTCATGACCAAATGGTTCAATGGATAAATGCTGAAAAGAAAAACAGGGGTATAGATTTTACCGTAATAAACGGCGACCTTTTTCATAATGATGTTTCTTTTCTTCCTGAAGTAAAATCCAAATGGGATCAATTAAAAATGCCCTATTACGTATCGCACGGCAACCACGATCAAACTCCTGAAGACAACTGGCAAAAGGTATGGAATACACCCTGGCACTATTCGTTTGAAAAGAAAGATGCCGCCTTCATCGTGTTAAATTCTGCTGATGATAAGGGAACCTATATTTGCCCCAATGTTGAATGGACTAAAAATGAATTGCTGCGTTTCGCTTCCAAAAAACAGCTTTTTGTTTTCATGCACATTACTCCATTTAAATGGACTAAAGCGGGTCTTCCATGCCCTGACATTGTTGAGCTATTTGACAAACAGGAAAATTTGAAAGCGATTTTTCACGGACACGATCATGACCAGGATGATGTAAAAGAAAATAATGGCAAATATTATTTTTTCGATTCGCATGTTGCCGGTAGCTGGGGCACAGACTATAATGGATACAGAATTGTAGAGATCCTTAAAAGCGGTGAAATCGTAACTTATCAAATGAATCCTTCATCGCAACAGAAGGTTAATAATAAAGAACTGGGTAGATCAAATGCTTTTCGTTAATAGTGTTAATTAATAATTTTATTTCATGCTGAAAATTTTACGTCTTTGCATTTGCAGTTTTTTGGTCTTAATAAGCACCTCATCGCATGGCCAGGCTACCAAGAAAAAAGCGGTGTTCATAATTGTTGATGGTGTGCCGGCGGATATGATTGAAAAACTAAACCTGCCGAATTTTGATGCAATTAAAAATACAGGTGGTTATTCTAAAGCAATAGTTGGCGGGGAGAAAGGTGGCTATTCGCAAACCCCCACTATATCCGCGGT
>JBBSBD010000478.1:0-3591 GCA_038251675.1 Chitinophagales bacterium
CGCGTGGAAGCCTTAATATTCCATGGGGCGTGACGTTGGCGCCGGCAAGCTTTTTAGAAAAGCATGATATGAATGCCAAAACTTCCGTAGAAAATAATAATGACGGGGCAACTAATAATAGTATAGATCACGATCCCAAAGAGCCGGTAATATTAGTTGGAAATTTCGGAGATGGGCGTATCAATGTTTATAGCCTGGATGCAAAATATCTCGGTCAATTGCAGTCGCATGATCATACCATAGTCATAGACGGCCTTTGGGCGCTTTCATTTGCGCCTTCTACGGCTACTGCTATTGATCCGGCACGATTGTATTTTTCAGCTGGCCCCGATGATGAAGCCGATGGCCTTTTTGGATACCTTATTAAGCATTAAAGATCATCAACGGCTCTTCTTAAGAGAGCCGTTGATTTATAAAAAATTAAAAAATAATTGCATTTCCGCGTGCCGCGGTAGTAATAATTAAATATGGAAACTCCATACGAAAAAGAATATTTATCTGCAAGAGTTGAAAGAGATCACAGAAATCCAGAGATGCAAAGCAGAAATTTATCACCCGAAAAATTAAGCATGCATATAGAAAGATGTGTTTTAAATAATAGGGAAAGTCAAAAAATAATTTACACATCTTTCTACCGCTATTGCAAAGTTATCTGCGACAGGTATTCTAATAACGAGGACGATTCCATTGAAATATTAAATGATGGCTTTCTGAAAATTTTCAAAATGATCCATCGTTTTAGCCCGGCATATTCTGATGTGGGCCGCTCCTTCAAAAGTTGGTTGGGTAAAATAATGAAACATACTGCGATTAATCATTTTCGTAAAAACCGTAAACATTCTTTAATTAATATAGAAGGCGAAATTATTCGGGCATCAACCCAAAGAGAAGATGCCTTCAGTAAAATCTATTACAAAGAAATTATAAGATCAGTATCCAGGTTAACCCCGGTCTATAAAACGGTATTTAATCTTTTTATAATTGAGGGATTTACTCATAAAGAAATATCAACAATGATTGGAATTTCAATTGGTACATCAAAATCAAATCTTGCAAAAGCAAAAAGGCAATTAAAAAAAATATTATTTCTTCACAATAAAACAGCATGTTCTGAATAAACAGGGAGCCTACACCCTGACTGTATTTATGTGAGAAATAGGCTGGACAAAATGCAAAGAATGAAATTAAAAAAAGAATGGGCTAAAAGGAATAAAAAGCCCGGCCGCAAAACATTAACCAGTTACGTTGATCAATTAGTGTAATTAGTAATAGTCCAACGGCTATCGGAAAGAGTAATAAAAATTACGGCAAAGCATAATAAGAGTTAAATAAATTTTCCAAAAATTACGATGTAAAATGCAAACCATCACAATCAGTGAACCCGGCATACAAAACCAGGTATATATAACGGAAAAGAGCAAACGCATTGAGTCAATTGATCTTTTAAGAGGAATTGTAATGATCATTATGGCGCTTGATCATATACGGGATTATTTTCACGCCAGCGCTTTTTTATATAACCCGGAAGACCTCTCGCAGACCAATGTGTTATTATTTTTTACAAGATGGATCACCCATTTTTGTGCCCCGGTTTTTGTTTTTCTCGCCGGCACTTCGGCTTATTTATATGGTAACAAAAGGAGCAAAAAACAATTATCTTTTTTTTTCTTTACAAGAGGGTTGTGGCTGGTATTTGCTGAGCTGTTTATTGTAACGCTTGAATGGACATTCAATCCATCCTATCCGATTTTTAATTTGCAGGTAATATGGGCCATAGGCGTCAGCATGATTTTTTTATCACTGATGATTTACATGAATAAGTACCTGATTTTTATAACCGGTATTTTATTTATAGCTGCTCACAACCTTTTAGATAATGTGCATGTACCCGGCAGTGGCATTGCACCTTTCCTGTGGGCATTGCTGCATCAACCTGGATATTTTACTTTGGGAAATTTTTCTTTTTCTGTTCGATATCCTCTATTGCCCTGGATTGGTGTAATGGCGGTGGGGTATGTTGCCGGAAGTTTATTTATTCCAACATTTAACCCAAAGAAAAGAAAAGAAATATTGCTGTTATCGGGAGTTGGTGCAATAGTGCTTTTTATCATTTTGCGGGCCGGTAACTTTTATGGAGATGCCGCAGATTGGTCAATACAGAGTAGCACGTTATTTACATTATTATCATTTTTAAATGTTACCAAATACCCGCCATCATTGCTTTATATCTTAATGACATTGGGGCCGGCATTAATTTGTCTTTCTCTTTTTGAGAAGCCGTTAAATAAGTTGACAACAAAGATTGCAGTCTTCGGGAGAGTGCCGATGTTCTATTATCTTCTGCATCTTTTTCTTATTCACACTTTTGCAATCGTCGGCGCAATTATATCAGGGTACAAATGGCAGGATATGATTTTATCAACAAGGGTAAATGCATCACCGCAATTAAAAGGTTATGGTTTTTATTTAGTAACAGTTTACATAGTATGGATTGGCCTGGTAATTATTTTATACCCGTTTTGTAAATGGTTCGATAAATATAAAAGGCGCAATCAATCTACGAAATGGTGGCTGAGCTATTTGTGAAGATTATATAACAACGAAACGAATCAACAATTTTTTAATACAGTAAAGTAACCAACATTTTAAAAAAATTCTTCACTAAAAAAATTACAAAATGCTAAACGAAAGTTCTATTCAGGAATTCAGGTTAAGTTTAAAGGGTGGTTTAATAGAGCCGCAGGATAAAGGGTACGATGATGCCCGCAAAGTTTACAATGCTATGATAAGCAAACGTCCGCGTATGATTGCACATTGTGCCGATGTTGCGGATGTAATTCGTTCAGCGAATTTTGCAAGGGAAAATAATATGCTGCTTTCCATTCGCAGTGGAGGGCACAATGCGGGTGGCTTAGGAATTTGTGATGACGGATTGGTGATTGACCTTTCCCTTATGAAAAACATTCAGGTGGACCCGCAGGCAAAAACTGTAACGGCAGGCGGAGGATGCACATGGGGAGAGATTGACCAGGCAACGCATGTGTACGGCATGGCGACTCCGAGCGGAGTTATTTCTACAACGGGTGTTGGAGGATTGACAACCGGCGGAGGTATTGGCCATCTTACCCGCAAATGCGGATTGAGCATTGATAATTTATTATCAGTAGATATGGTATTGGCTGACGGAA
This sequence comes from Chitinophagales bacterium, assembly GCA_038251675.1. Classification (GTDB taxonomy): domain Bacteria; phylum Bacteroidota; class Bacteroidia; order Chitinophagales; family Chitinophagaceae; genus Ginsengibacter. The sequence goes on from JBBSBD010000478.1 coordinate 3,189, forward strand.
ATTTTGTTACCGCAAATGCAAATGAAAATCAGGATTTGTTTTGGGCTGTGAGAGGCGGTGGCGGAAACTTCGGCGTAGTTACTGCTTTCACATTTAAACTCCACCAGGTTGCTATGCTGTATGGTGGCCCGATGTTATACGAATTAAGCGAAACGGAAGAGGTGATGAAATGGTATCGCACACTGATAGCAGATGCACCGGACGACCTCAGCGGTTTTTTTGCATTCCTCACCGTGCCTCCGGGAGCGCCTTTTCCGGAACATCTGCATTTGAAAAAAATGTGCGGTGTTGTTTGGGCATATACGGGGCCCATGGAAAAAGCTGAAGAAATTTTCAAACCCATCCGGGCTTTCAAAACTCCTGCGCTGGATTTTGCAGGACCAATTCCACATCCGGCTTTGCA
>JBBSBD010000479.1:0-3590 GCA_038251675.1 Chitinophagales bacterium
CAGAAGTTGATTGATGTTCAACAAACATTAATCAGATATCCAAATCCAATGAAAAAGAGCCCGTTTCCAAATCCATGAAAACTAAAAATCCGATATCAATCAACTTCTATTTTTAAAATTCAATACCTGTAACCAACCAAAATATCCAAAGAAAACCAGCCGGTAAAATGGCACCAAATGATCCTTTAGAAATCCAAACCACTCTGAATTAAAAATTCATTAAAAGCCCGCACTAAAATGCGGGTTTTTTATTAATAAGGATTGCCATTTACACTACACCACTACACGGCTTATTATATTTCTGAATGTTAATATCGAAAGGAATATTTGCCAGATTTTTTTCATTGCAATTTTTTTGCGGTCATATAGGTTTGCAACCGCTAGGCATTTGTGGCTAACTTAGGGAATTATTTATTTTTAATTCTCTGTTTGATACATGCAAAAATTTATATCTCCACGCCGCAGTTTTTTATTTTTAATTATCGTTCTTACCTCATCAGATTTAATCTCCCAGCCTGTTAATTTATCACTTTATAATAGTTTAAAGTGGCGCAGCATTGGCCCTTATCGTGGGGGCAGAACCGTTGGAGCTGCAGGTATTCCACAACAACCAAATGTGTTTTATATCGGTGTAAATAATGGAGGTGTTTGGAAAACTACAGATTATGGAAGAACATGGTTCCCCATTTTTGATGATCAGCCTACGGGTTCTATTGGAACTATCGCCGTTGCACCATCCAATCCCGATATTATTTATGTAGGCAGTGGTGAAGGCCTGCACCGGCCTGATCTCTCCACCGGTAACGGAATTTATAAATCTTTCGATGCCGGTAAATCATGGATGCATCTTGGCTTGCAGGATGGACAGCAAATTCCAAAGATTTCTGTCGATCCTAAAAATCCTGATAGAATTTTTGCAGCGGTTTTGGGACATCCTTATGGTCCAAACGAAGAACGCGGAATCTACCGTTCCGTAAATGGTGGAAAAACTTTTGAAAAAATATTATATATAGATGAGAACACCGGCGGGGATGATGTAGAAATTGATCCTAATAATCCGGATATCATTTTTGCAACTCTTTGGCAATCCCGCGAAGGACCATGGGAAAATGGCGAATGGGCAGGCACACGGGGTGGCGTCTTTAAATCATTTGATGGAGGAAGTACATGGAAGAAATTATCTAAAGATTTTCCAGGCGATATGGTGCAGGCGCATATTGCTATTGCACCATCTTCATCAAATATAATGTACGCTGCTATCGGCACTATGGAATCAAACGAATATGGTACAGGCCAGGGAATGGGTATTTATCGTTCAGAAGATGGAGGAGAAAACTGGAAAAAAATATCTCAGGATGGAAGGCCAGAGGCAAGAATAGGAGGAGGTGATGTTCCTGAAATAAGCGTTGATCCGAAAAATCCTGAAATAGTGTATAGCACGAGTATTGTTACCTGGAGATCAACTGACGGAGCGCAAACATGGAAAGCCATTCGTGGCGCACCCGGTGGAGATGATTATCAAAATATATGGATCAATCCTTTGAATACTAAAATAATGTTGGTTACCGGTGACCAGGGCGCCATAATTACGGTAAATGGCGGAGATACATGGAGCTCGTGGTATAACCAGCCTACAGCACAATTATATCACGTGAGTGCAGACAATGCTTTTCCTTATAATGTTTATAGTGGCCAACAGGAGAGTGGCTCTGTAGGTATTTCATCGAGAGGCAACGATGGGCAAATTACCTTTAGGGATTGGCACCCGGTAGGTGCGGAAGAGTATGGATATGTTGCGCCCGATCCGCTTAACAGCAATATTATTTATGGTGGTAAGATCTCCAGGTACGACAAGCTTACAGGCCAGGTACAAAGTATAACTCCACACCCTATACGAAGTGGAGAATATCATTTTGTACGCACGGAACCGGTTATCTTCTCACCTGTTGATCCTAAAACATTATACTTCGCAGGAAATGTTTTATTCAAAACCCAAAACGGAGGCGAAGACTGGCAGGTCATTAGCCCCGATTTATCAAGAGACAAATGGGATGTTCCCGCAAGTGTGGGTACTTATACAAATGATGAGATGAAAAAGATGCCGCGTCGTGGCGTGATATACACAGTCGCGCCTTCTCCTCTTAGCATCAATACAATTTGGGCTGGTACTGACGATGGTTATATCCATATAACAAAGGATGGTGGTAAAACCTGGAACAATATAACACCGCCTGAAATTACTTCGTGGAGTAAAGTATCATTAATGGATGCAAGCCATTTTGATGTAAATACAGCTTATGCTGCTGTGAACCGCATTCGGTGTGATGATATGAAACCATACATCTATAAAACCAATGATGGCGGAAAAACCTGGAAAAAAATAGTGAACGGTTTACCAAACGATCCTGTAAACGCAGTAAGAGAAGATCCTAAAAGAAAAGGGCTCTTATTCGCGTCCACTGAAACTGCAGTGTATTTTTCTTTGGATGATGGAAACCACTGGCAATCGCTTCGTTTAAATATGCCGGCAACTTCTGTTCGCGACGTTATCATTAAGGATAATGACCTTGTAGTTGCTACCCATGGAAGAGGGTTTTGGATATTGGATGACATAACTCCCCTTCGCCAGTTTAGCAGCGATGTTGCTAAGCACAACTCCTTATTTCGGCCGGCACAAACTTACAGGGTAAGGTGGAATCTCAACACGGATACGCCATTGCCGCCGGATGAGCCCGCAGGGCAAAACCCCCCTGACGGAGCTATTATTGATTATTATTTAAATGAAAATGCGCCGGGCGAAGTAACACTTGATATTATTGATGCGAAAGGAAAGCTGGTAAGCCATTACAGTTCTAATGATACGGCATATAAAATTCCGGAAGTAAACATTCCGCTTTTCTGGATTCGGCCTCAGCAGATATTATCTCCAGAGGCAGGCTCGCACAGGTTTTTGTGGGATATACATTACACATCACTTAATCTCCCACCATCTTATCCTATATCTGCCATTTATAAAAACACGGCGCCACGGCCTACTTCCCCATGGGCAATGCCTGGAAATTATACCGTTAAACTATCAGTGAATGGCAAGGTATTTTCCCAATCGTTGACCGTAAAAATGGACCCAAGAGTGAAAACATCTATCGCGGATCTTCAAAAACAGCATGATCTCTCAATGCTTTGTTATAACGGAAGAAAAAAGATTAGCGCTATATCAGAAGAGACTGTAAGCCTTCATCGCCAACTTGTGGAATTAATGAATAAAGCTGCAGGGGAATTATCCACAAAGTTGAAAGGCTTTGACGAAAAGGTGACTGGCATTGATACCGGGAAACAGCAAAATAATTCGAAAAATTTCAGCCAGGTGTATAGTGCATTCACCACTTCGTTTGAGATTCTGCAGGAATCGGACATGCCGGTAACATCGCAGGTTTCCAAAGCCGTAACAAATAATCAACTCGGGTTAAAACAACTTGAGGCAAAATGGTCAAAAATAAAATCTGTCGAACTACTACAGCTGAATAAAGCCTTAAAGGCAGAAGGGTTACCTGAGATTACATTTGATAAATAAATAGAACGAAGGATGTAGG
>JBBSBD010000480.1:0-3568 GCA_038251675.1 Chitinophagales bacterium
AATGCTGATGGTGAGAGCATAAATGGTCAGTTACAGTAGAATAACCCCCTTGACGGTAGTTGCGTGCATGAGAGGCGACCAACTCACCTTTGACGTAAATGCGAACCATTGAGCGGGTAAATATAACCTTTGACTGCATACTGGATATTCCGGTGATACTGACCCCTCATTCCGGGCATGTTGACCCCTCCTGCGAGTTAAGATTCAAAGAACGCGATAGCGTGACAAAATTACCGTTTTTTTCTTAAACTTTCTCCTTTTAATTCAATTCTGTATGAAGTATGCACCAGTCGGTCTAAAATTGCATCCGCAATGGTAGCTTCACCGATAATTTCATACCATTTACTCACGGGCAATTGACTGGCAATGATGGTTGCCGCTTTACCGTGCCTGTCTTCCACAATTTCCATTAAATCAATTTGTTGAGAACCTTCCAAGTGGGTTAATCCAAAATCATCCAGTATCAGCAAATCGGTTTTAGCCAGCTTGTCAAAAAGCTTGATATGAGTTCCTTCCAAGCGAGCTAATTTTGTTTTTGTCAGTAGTTTTTGAGCATTGTAATACCCTACGCTTTTGCCTTGTGAGCAAGCCTGATGACCCAATGCAGAGGCTAAAAAACTTTTCCCGCAACCCGAAGCTCCACTGATAAGGACAGATTCTCCGTTTTCAATGTATTTACCCATGGTGAGTTCATTTATCAAGGATTTCTCCAATCCTCTGGCAGCATTAAAAACCAGTTCTTCCACCGATGCCTGATACCTGAAACCGGCATTTTTGATTAATCGCTCAAAGCGTTTTTGAACTCTGTCTTGTTCTTCTGCCTGCAGCAGCAGTTCCAGCCCTTCACTCAGGGTCAACTCGTGTGTTCGTCTGGTTTCGGATAGAATTTTCCATGTTTGCAGCATTCCTTGCAGACGAAGATTGTGTAATTGCATTTCGATTTGTGTCATACTTGTTTTTTTTGTTAATTTGTTTGATTGTTGTGTTTTTAAATTGTTGATTTATAAAAGATTATTTTTATTTAAAATTTCATTGTCAGTTGCTCGTAGTATTCTTTTCCCCTGATATTTTCATGTTCGGGCAAAGGCTTATAAGCACTTTGGCTTGGTTGTTTTGTCATGTTATTTTCTATCACATTACGGACAAAAGAATACGTGAAACAACCACTTTCAATGGCTATGGTGCAGGCTCTGTCGAAGGTATCTTTATCGGTTTTACGTTGCAGTTGCAGTAATCCATCACAACTGCGGTAAAGCTGCTCAGGGTGCCGTTCTGTTTGTTCAAAGAGTTTACCCACCAATTGTCCCAATAGTTCTGTTTTTCCGGTTGCTTGTTTGATATAATACTCCGGACTTCTATCCAGGTAATGTTTGTGGTGTGAACACAGATGCGTTTTTTCTGTGCTGTATTTGCCCGGGGAATATGCTCTTGGGTGTGTGGCTATTTTTTCACCTTTGGCATAAATACGCACCATAGAGCGTGTATAAATAACCTCAACCATAGAGCCCGTATAAGCAAAGGGTACGCTGTAATAATGCTTGTCACACGAAAGATAGATATGATTGTTTTTAGCCACTTTGAGTGTCTTGTAGTACTTTTTCTCAAAAGCTGTTTCAGGTAATGGATTCAGACATTGTTTCTCATCAGCCAAAAACCGTTCTTCACGCGAAAAAGGATGCTGTTGCATACGAGTTTGGGTATGTTCCCTGTTTTTGGCGGCAATGGCGTGATTGAGCGATTCCAGAGAATGAAACTCACAGTTGCGCAATTTGGCATACACCCTGTTGTAAATAAGCCGTACCTGATTCTCGACCAATGCTTTGTCGCGCGGTTTGTAAACACGGGCTGGAGTTACCGTAAATCCGTAATGGTTGCCCATATCCTCCATTACCCGATTAATAGCAGGTTCATAGCGGCTGGGACGTATCACCGAAGCTTTCAGATTGTCAGACACCACCACCTGAGGCACACCGCCCAGATAGTTTAAACAGCAACTTAATGCGTAGGTAAAATCGTCTATACTTTGACTACGAACAGCCATGGCAAAACTGTAATCGCTGTAAGCCAGCGTAGCTACAAAGACCTGACACCAAATAATCTCTCCGCTTTGTGTGTCGACATAAGAGATTTTATCGCCCGCAAAATCAACCAGCAGTTTTTCACCTGCCACATGCCAGAGCACCATACTGGGACGTACGGCGTTCTGGTGTTGCCCAACGTGGTAACAAAACTGACTATATCGGTATCCAAGGGGATATTCCTGTATATATTCTTCCCATGCCAAATGTTTTGTCAAGTGATTTTTCTTGTTGCCAAGATCTCTCACTATTTTATCCAGTCGGGTTTTCAGATCCTCAAAACGCATATCTAAATATGCTGGATTACCGGCATGAAAACGCGCTTCCAATACAGGGTCATCAAGCCTCAGAAGTGTGTTTATATCCTCCTTCATAAGGGCTACTTTACGAAGATATGCCTTCACCGTGTTGCGATTCATGTCTAATTCCCTGACAATGGTTTTTATACCCTTACCTGCTTTCTTTAATTGAAGCACTTGTTTAATTTGACTCATAGATTTTGTTTTTCCTGCCATAATGATCGTATTCTTGGGTTATTTAAAACCACGAAGGAAATCAAAACTCATAAGAAAACAGCTAATCAAAAGGGTCAACATGCTCCGGAATCTTGAACATTCCGCCCATGCCTGAGCCACTTGTTAATGAATAAATTACCACAAAGGGGGTCAACATGCTCCGGAATTCTGAAGTTTCCGGCCAAACTGAACCACTTGTTAATGATTAATTCACTACAAAAGGGGTCAACATGCTCCGGAATGCCAAAGGACGGCGTCCAAGAAAATGTTGCAATTGATTTGATTAGTTTTCTTATTCAACAGGGGGTCAACATCCGACGGAATGTCAGACTTTTTTACAAGAAAAAAGCCATATCATGAGAATTAATATGGCCGGTAGAGGGGGGCAGTATGCTCCGGTGTATCCACAAAAACTATTGAATTTTCGGACATTACAATCAATCAACCGGTTGGTGTGGTCATTCAAAAGAATAAAAATTTCAATTTTGACGATATTTTAAAGAAATTCAAAACCAAGGCATCGCCTTCCACTTTTCGTTTAAATTTCCTCCGCCTAAAAGTTATTAATGGCGAAATCCATTACCGCGAAGATCAGTTCCCATTAAACTATTTTATCAAAAATATAAATATAGAAAGTCCGGGGAAATGGTGTGACAGAGATACTCTCAGCGCCAATATTTCATTTAAATCGGGTTTCAAAACGGGTGAAATGAAAGTAACTTTCGGTATAAATATGAAGACAATGAATTATAGGGTTGATGCTGTGGTTCATAAATATAATTTAGATTTTTTAGAACCTTACCTGAAAAACATTACTGATTGCGGGAGTATTTCAGCCAATCTTGATGCAGATATTCATTCGAAAGGGATGCTTTCCAATCAGGAAGATGTTACGAATTCAGGTTTAATAACTATCTCAGACTTCCATTTTGGTAAAGATTCTACTGAAGATTATGCAGCCTTCGACAAACTGAC
>JBBSBD010000481.1:0-3568 GCA_038251675.1 Chitinophagales bacterium
CAGGCAACGTCCGCAATCGAGTTGTTGTTTGCATAAATCCAATGCGTTAAAGAATATCTTTATGTAAAAATTCAGCGACATGAAAAATACATTAGTTGTGCTTTTAATTCTCGTTGCCATCACAATGATCTATTTGGGAATAAAAGGTAATATTATACCGCCCGCATTAACCGGCATTGGTTTTTTTATTATTGCCGCATTATTTTATGTAAAAAAATAATATGGTTGGTTGCGAAAAAGAGGCGCTTGTCTCCGCACCGAAAGATGCAATAGTAACAACTGTGTCTATTCAGTTCCTGTGCGATAGTTAGACTGTATTAATTTCTATGTATCGCGTTTTTTAGTCTTGAAAATATTCCATTTGCTTTTAGTCTCTTCATGCTTCTTTTGATCCTTCCTGGCCCGTTCTTTTTTTTGCGTAGCTCTTGCTTTTTTCCTTGCCTTCTTTTTTTTCATTGTCTGCCTGTCCCATGTAAATTTATTGTCCACAGGAAAGTAGTATCGTATGGACATATATAAAGTGTTTACCGGTATTTCCGGCAAAGGGGTTTCTGCTTTACCTGCGTTTTCTTTTGTAAGAAAGTTATAGCCGTTTATAAAGTGCAAACCAAAGAACCTGAAACCGACAGAAGGCCCCACGCCAAAACGCTGCCGTTCATTGAAATTGGTGTAATAACTTATATTGGCGCCGTAGGTCAGGTTTATTCTTCCTCTTTTCATCCACACGCCTGCCTTATAGCCAAGTATGTTATTTTCAAAATTATATTCAATGTTTGCCGTAGCGCCAATAATATGGGGTTTGAACAAACTTATTTTCCTCCAGTGCGCTTCGCCGCCTAGCTCTATTGAAGAAAATTTTCCACGTTGCAGTCCCAGTATCATTCCTGTATTTCTCTGGTAAAGTTTCCGTTGTACTGCGTGCTGGTAAGGGACAGCAACCGGGGACGCTGAATAGCTTGTGTTAAAAAAATGATAAGCAAGCTGGGCATCTGCCACCATTGAAGAAAAGAGAAGAGTCGTCAGCAATATTTTCATAGCAAGGTATTGGGCGATTTGTTTACAATATGGCTTTCGAAACTAATGGAAATGGTTTTTACAACAGCACGGATTAACAAGTTGTTATTATTTTTTGGTTGCATCGATTCAGGAAAATATTATGCAACTTAAAAGTATTAAGGCATTTAGTATGCAAGTAAAAATAAAGTAGCCTCGTGTCCATCACCACTGGCATATTAATTGTAACTGTTATAGCAGAATATTATCTTTCACACATAAAATTTTTGCTATGTCAAATGAAAATCAAACCTTAGGTAAGAAAGTAAAGAATGCTGCTGATGACGCGGGCACCGCGATTCACAATGCAGCAAAAGATGTAAAGACCGGTGCGCAGAATGCGGCCAATAGCGCAAGCAATGAAGCGAACAAAGCTGCCAACAATGCAAAAGCTAAAAGCGGAAACGTTTTTGATAAAGCCGGGGCTGCTATTAAAAACACCTTTAATGATGCGAAGACTTCTTCTGAAAATGCAGCAAATACTGCAAAAAATGAAACAGAAAAAGCCGCTAATAAAATGGATAACGAAGCTAAAAAAGCAGCACGCAATAATTAGTTTGTTACTATCTTTTCCTAAACCGGGGCATTTGTTCCCGGTTTTTTTTGTGCACAGTGAGAAATGAGTTCGGCGTGTTAAATTTGTTTTAATAAAACATACAATGCTTTTTAGATAATAGTTTCTAAAATTTAAGAGCGTATAAAAGCCGCTTGAGCTATTTATTTGCCACAGATTACACGAATTTTCACAGATAGATCTGTGAACTTTGCAAAGCGAATCGTCTTTATAATCTGTGGCTGAAAAGATTTTCTGCCAGGCCTAATTATTTTATTTAATTAACTCAAACAGCTTCTTAAAAGAATTGAATATTTTGTATGGTTAAAATATTTCTTAAGGCAAGCAATAATTTGTAATTTCAAAAGAGATTTTTCTATGCCTTCGCAAAAATTTAGAAAGCTGGATATCGATTTGCCGCGGCAGACTTTATTCAATCAACGGCCATGGCTGGTTGCGGGATTAATACTAGCTTTTGCAGCCTTGCTGATGATTGCTTTTGCTTACTTCGAGCGAAATAAGAAGATGCCGTCTCCCAGGCAACAGCAGGAAAATGGCTTAATTATTCTCCAAAATAACTCAGATGAGTATGCCTAAAAGCCTTATTACAGCATTCGTATAGAAATGGCAAAGCTCTCTAATGTGTGTAACTTCGGGAATTTATTTTATTCTTGTGTCCTCGCTTTTAATTCAGGCAATACAGGGCCATTCTCTTTTTCATTAATAGACTCCAGCATAATCGGCAATTATTTTTTCTTAAGTGGTTTATTATTATTTTATCTTTAATATTGAAAATTGCTTTAGTTATAGCCGCTATCAAATTCAATAAATTTGTTTATGCCAGTTGCATTTAAAATAAAGATTACCAAAGAAATCCTGGAGTCGAGTAAATATTGCGGCGCTAACAATGAAATTGAAACAACCGGAAAAAATTGTGCGATAGCTGTTAGCCTGAAAGATATGTTTCCGTATGTTTTTGTTATGGGATATTATATTTATCCTTTTGGCACAGATGCAAACAGTGACGTGAAAGATTTAAAAATTGAAATGCCCAAAATCGCGCAGGATTTCATAAGGGTTTTTGATTCACTCTCTGGAATGCCCCGACTGAGACCTACGCTCCCGGAATTCGAATTTGAAATATCTATCTCCGATGAAATTATCTCCCAGGTAAATATTGATGAGGTAAGAAACTTAAAATATGTTCCACGTTCTTTTGCCCTGAAGTGATATTCCTTTTTGAAATAATCTCCATTTTCACTTATAGATAAATGAGCTGACCGGATGTATCTCCCATGCATCAGGAGGCCTCGCCGAGGCCGGCCCTATCGCGCCACCATTATGTTGCTTATCAAAAAATATACTTCCGCTCACCTCGACCTGCAAAGGGTTCTCATAAAAAAAGTAGCCGGAACTGCACAGGTTCTGGGCTGCCTTCGTGAGGAAACTGTCGCGGGCTGCCTTTAAGATTAAGAAGGATGAATCATCTGCGGGTGGCGGTCCGCTCACCTCAACATTAAAGTATCTTGTGGAAGCGGTTGGCTTTTTAGATGTACCGATTATTACATGAAAATCCTCGTCAGTCTGGCGCGAATAAGCATAGAGGTAGGCTTTTTTTATTCTCACATTCCTTTCTTCCGATGCAATCCTTGGGCTATTGGAGCCTGTTATAGAATCTGCCATCAGGTCTTTACCCGGCAACGTATTTACGAAAGCGCGGAGTGTTCTGAAATTCTCAAGGGCCGCCGGGCTTAAAGATGTCTTTGCTCCCTCCCGGTAAGATCCATCAAAAGTGTCAGAATCGCATCGTTTGTTGGTTTCGGCTACTGCAGGCAAATTATTGGAAGCACCGCCTTTTGGGGCAGGAGCTATCGTTTCGATTACCTCCGTTGAATCTTCCGGGTCGGGCTCATACCGCATAATATAAGTTTCACCCTTTTTGTTTTGATAAATAGCTTTCCC
>JBBSBD010000482.1:0-3533 GCA_038251675.1 Chitinophagales bacterium
CGGTTTTTAATAAACCGTAATGTCAACGTAAACACATACTCCTGGTACCTGTTTACAAGCTCCGCAAAGTGATGTTGCTCACCACGCAGTACCCTGCTAATTATCTCTTTATCATTTAGCCCTGTCGACATTCAATTTGTAAGACTACCAGTAAGCGAAATAGGTTACTTAAAATTACATTTATTTATGCGCCCGTTTTTCCAGGTAAAATAATTCCTTTAAAAAAGACATTTTTTGCTGTAACCTCTTTTATGCGTATGTAGTCTTAGGTGTTGTAGGTTACATTTTGAATATTGTTTTAATTGTAACCTGTACTTTAAAAACGTAGTCATACAAACAAAAAGAATTAAACATAAAAAACTTAAGCAATGCAAGCAACAGAAATGTTAGTCGCCGTATTAATTCCACTCGGCTTTTTTTTATTGGTCTTTGGTATTATTTATATGCATAAAAGGGAGAACCTTGCTATGATAGATAAGGGAATGAATCCCAAAGAATTTGCCAACAGGCCGGCTCCCTATCATAACCTTAAATGGGGTTTACTTTTGATAGGATCGGGTGTAGGCCTGCTACTTGCCTATTTTATTACGCAATACATCATCCACGATTATGAAAACCCGGCTCTTTGGTTTGCACTGATTGCCATCGGCGGCGGTATTGGATTGATCTATTCTTATAAAATTGAAAAGAAAGAGTTACTGGACAAAGGTCCACAAGCATAGTTACATTTTCGTATCAGCAATAATTCAAGAGCAATGTCTGCGGTCATTGCTCTTGTTTTATAAAGGAATCTCAAACCTGCTCAAGTTTAAAATATTTATTATCTGGCTTTTTTTTAATTATAGTTTGTAAATTGACGCATGATAAAATCGATTGCTGCAATTATCACTGTATTTATATTTCTGAGTTTTGGATGCCGGTCAAAAGAAAGCTATACGACCTGGTCAAACTATAAAGGCTCACCGGCAAGTATCCAATATTCTTCACTAACGCAAATCGATACCTCCAATGTCACGCAGTTGCAGGTGGCGTGGGAATATCATTCCGGTGATGCAGATACTGCCCATCATTCCCAGATACAATGCAATCCAATTATTGTTGACGGAGTTTTGTATGGCACAACCCCGGAAATGAAATTGTTTGCGCTGGATGCCGCCACGGGTAAGCAAAACTGGATATTTAATCCCTTTGATGCACTCGACAGTAACAGGCGATCTTTCTTCATAATGAATAATTGCCGCGGCGTTTCCTATTGGACAGATGGAAAAAATGACAAGCGGATTTATTACACAGCCGGTTCCGACCTGTATAGTATAAATGCACAGGATGGAAAGCCTGTAATGGCTTTTGGTGATAGCGGAAAAATTGATTTGCACAAGGGATTGGATCGTGATGTTTCCGATTTTTTCGTTACTGCAACATCACCCCCGGCTATTTACAAAGACCTCGTGATTGCGTGTGCCAGGGTTGACGAAGGACAGCATGCTGCCCCCGGCCATATTCGGGCTTTTGATGCAAGAACAGGAGAGAGAAAATGGATCTTTCACACAATACCCTTTCCGGGGGAAGTTGGATATAATACATGGGACGATACCGCTGCTTATAAATATATTGGTGGTGCCAATCCATGGAGCGGCTTTAGCGTAGATGTAAAACGCGGAATTCTTTTTGCTTCGACGGGCTCGGCTTCTTACGATTTTTATGGTGGAAAGAGAACGGGGGATAATTTATTTGGCAATACCATGCTCGCATTGGATGCAGCAACAGGTAAACGCATCTGGCACTTTCAATATATCCATCACGATGTGTGGGATCGTGATTTTTCTTCAGCTCCTGCATTAGTTACCCTTAATAAAGATGGAAAGAAAATTGATGCAGTCGCACAAACCACTAAGACCGGGGTAGTTTTTATTCTTGATCGCGAAACCGGTAAACCAATATATGATGTAGTGGAAAAACCGGTTCCGGATTCCTCTGAGCTCAAGGGGGAAAAGCTTTCGCCTACCCAGCCATTTTCTACCATTCCTGAACCCTTCATGCGGCATTCTTTTACGGAGAAAGATATCAATCCATTTTTATCGCCTGATTCGTATGCTGATGTAAAAAAGAGATTGGCATCTTATAAAAGCGGCAACCTGTTCAATCCTCCTTCCCTGGAAGGAACAGTCGTTTTCCCAGGGCTTGATGGTGGCGGAGAGTGGGGCGGCCCTTCTTTTGATCCGGAAACAGGGATTTTATATGTGAATGCAAACGAAATGGCCTGGATTATACAGGCGGTTGACATTTCGAATAAGCAACCCACCAACGAAACAAATGTAATTGCGGGCGAACGCCTTTATAGAAATAACTGCATGACGTGCCACGGCCCGGAAAGAAAAGGCTCCGGCAATTATCCTTCCATAATTGGTGTAGAAAAAAAATATACGGTGCAAGCATTTAAAGGATTATTGGAAACCGGCAGGAGAATGATGCCGGCTTTTAAACAGGTTAATGAAAACGAGAAGGAAGCGATTGCATCCTTTGTATTAAATATTGATACGGCGAAATCAAAACCCTTTCATGATGTAAAAGCCGATGAACATTTTTCTGTTCCTTATACCATAACGGGCTACAATAAATTTTTAAGTAAAGAAGGTTACCCTGCAATAGCGCCGCCATGGGGCACATTGAATGCGATCGATCTTAATACAGGAAAATTTGTTTGGAAAATTCCATTGGGAAATGATACCACTTTTAAGAATACAAAAGAACCGACGGGTACAGAAAATTATGGCGCTTCTGCCATCACTGCCGGAGGGCTGGTATTTATAGGTGCCACAAAAGATGGAATGTTCAGGGCTTTCAATAAAAGAAACGGGCAGCTATTGTGGGAAACAAAATTGCCGGCTCCTGCATTCGCAACTCCGGCAGTGTATGAAGTAAATGGCAGGCAGTATGTGGTGATTGCCTGCGGTGGTGGAAAACTCGGAACGGAATCCGGGGATAGCTATGTAGCTTTTGCATTACCTGGTAAATAAAATTTCATGAAAAAAACCTTTTTGCTTTTTCTTACAATAACAGCAACCTTACATGCATACCCACAGTATAGCGTAAGTGCCAATAAACATTTCTTGTTAAAAGACGGCAAACCTTTCTTTTGGATGGGCGATACTGCGTGGGAGTTATTTCACCGGCTGGATAGGGAAGACGCTGACAAATATCTAAAACGACGAAGTGAGCAGGGCTTTACCGTAATTCAGGCTGTTGTTCTCGCAGAAATGGACGGTCTCCACACACCTAACGCTTATGGCGAAACGCCTTTAATCAATGATGATCCGGCCACGCCAAATGAAAAATATTTCGGGCATGTTGATTATATAATTGATAAGGCAAATGAATATGGACTTACCATCGGGTTGCTGCCTACATGGGGCGATAAGATTTTTAAAGACCGCTGGGGAGCCGGCCCGGAAATTTTCAATGAACAGAACGCCGCGGTATATGGCAAATGGATAGCAAATCGTTACAAAAACAAAACTAATATCATCTGGATA
>JBBSBD010000483.1:0-3525 GCA_038251675.1 Chitinophagales bacterium
TAAAGGATCAGTAAGTGAGCTCTTAAAAACATTGAATGATCCGTTTTGCTCACTTAGGTAGTAGTAATCATTATTATTGGAATCAAAAACAGGGTTCCTGTCCTCACCGTTAAACTGTGTAAGTTGAGTATATTTTTTGGTTTTGAAATCATAAACCCATATGTCATGAGTAATTGACGAGGTATGATGTTTCCGCCAAAGATTTTCATACCCTTTAATATCATCGTAGATTAATTTATCGCCAACCTTATTGATAGTTGCGTTTAGGGCAGGAGTAGTCAGAATCTGAGAAACTTTTCCACCGGTTACAGGAACGCTATAAAGTTCACTTATCAACGAAACAGGAAATTGTGCGTTTGTTACCTGATCCTGCCTGTACGATGAGAACAGTATCCCCATATTGTCGGCAGTAAAACTGGAAGGAATTTCGTTACCTGAATGAAAAGTCAGCCGCCTGGCTTCGCCGCCCGAAGATGGCATAACATAAACGTCAAAATTCCCGTAACGGTCGGAAGCAAAGGCAATGTTCTTTCCGTCCGAACTCCAAACCGGGGAAAACTCATATGATTCGCTGATGGTAAGCGGAACAGCAGTACCACCGACCGAAGCAACCGAATAGATATCGCCTTTGTAGTTAAAAAGGATTGTTTTACCATCAGGCGAAATGGCAGAATAACGCAGCCAGAGTGGCTCATTCTGTCCAAATACGCTGATTGTCAGCATAGTGATCATGAAAATAGTACAAATCTTTATCATCTTTGTTGTTTTTATTGATAAGTTGTTTTTAAACAAATAATTCTGGTTTTTGATTTCTGATTCTTAAACTAATAAACATTCAACCCAATTTAATCATAAGTAGGATTGAAAATCCGAACTATATAATTTAGTTGGGTTAACCCCGACATAGAAATTGTTTTAATGAATAATAGTTCATTGATTACAAGTTATTTGTCGATTCAACATTTCCTATTGCTGAATTTCGGTTAAAGATACAGAAACTTTAAAACCACCATTACTTGGAAAATAATTTTCCTCCTGAAATGACATATTAAAAATGCCTGGTAAGGTTAAAAACAAATAGAAAATTGAAATGCATCAAACACTTTCACAAAATCCTTGATCAACGAAAAGTCAGATATTTCATCAGAGTTCTCTACTGCGAAGTCTTGATGCACAACATCAGGGCTTTTATTTTTTCAACAGAATTATATCAAATTGCTTACTATAACTGCTTGCCACCTCAGGTTTTAAAAAACCGATTACTTTTTATGATAATTCCATTCCCTGATCGCAGATCAATTTCCATTTTTGAAAAACGATCCGGTAAGGTCGCACCTCACTTTGTGATGTGCCATTTAAAATTGCCGGGTCGTGAGCAACTATTTCATTAAGTTCCTCTTCATCCTCAACATCGAGAACAAACATTCCTCCTTTTTTTTCATCCAGAAACGGGCCGGTGATAACAAGTTTCCCTTTATCAAACAATCCCCTGAGGTATTCCACATGAGGTTTCATCATTTCCTCAGTAATGTTTTCCTTTATAAAATGATGTATTACTACATAATTCATGATTTTTCCAATTTAATTATACGCGAAAATTTACCTGATAAAATGGGTTGCCACTTTTTTCACCGGGGCCGGTGCATGTAGTGTTTCTTTGGTTTGTTCCCTCATTTTAAGCAACCAGGCCATATTATTGCCCAGCACACTCATAACCTGTGCGCCTTCAGCGTCCTGCTCGGCTTCCCCGGGAGTCCTGCCATGAATAACATTCCAATAGTTTGAAGTAGCCAGTATCATTTCGGAATAGGTAAGATAATGGTTCAGGCTGTCGAAAGTTACCGAGCCACCGCTGCGGCGGACGGCTACAAGCGCAGCTCCCACTTTATGCCTGAACAATCCCCCGTTACTGCCCGATACATAAAACGCTCTGTCGAGAAAGCATTTCATGGTTCCCGCAATTCCTGCATAATAAACAGGGGAAGCCAGGATAATTCCATCGGCATTTTTCATGCTTTGGATCCATTCGTTGAGCTTATCGCCGGTGGTGGTGCACTTTTCGTCCTTGTTTATTGCACAATTACCACATGCCAGGCAGCCTCTTACAGCCTTGTTGCCGATATGGATAATTTCAAAATCAATGCCGTTTTCCTCCAGCTGTGCACCTACCATCTTCAGGGCATGGTATGTGTTTCCTTCTTTTTTCGGGCTTCCGTTAATTGCAACTACTTTCATGGGAAATTGGTTCTATTGTTGAGTAATGTTTATAATTAAATTTGTCGTTGTTACCGGAATTCAGGATTAAGAATGTCTTCGATTCTGTTTACTCATTCCATTTTTTTGAAATTTCAGGTCATATTATTTTTAACATTCATTGGATTCATTACTATGCGGGTAAAATATCCTGACAAATTTAATATAAAAACGAAAACTGCAGGTTACATAAAACCGCCTGATTTAAATGCAGTATTTCTTCTAACGTCAAAAACAGTACTTATACTAATACCTGGGCTACATTTTGGGGATCGGACTGGTCATAAGTGGTGCGTCACTGCAAGCTTTCGAAGAATTCATATTCCGGGCGGGAATTGCCTTCCATTATTAATAATAAAGGGGTAATTAAAAAAATCCCATCAATTTTTAATGATAACTTTGCCGGCTGCTTTTATAAGTATTGACGCAATGAATGAGCGAATCTGGAATAAGGATTTCATTTTACTGATATTGTCGAATTTCCTGATGTATATCACGTATTATGCTATACTTTCGGCCCTGCCTATATACCTGGTCAGCGATCTTCATGCCTCGAAACTGCAGGTAGGATTGGTTGTTGGAGCCTTCACCATCGCTTCGGTACTGTCGCGCCCGTTTACAGGTTTTACGCTCGACAGGTTTGGCCGCCGTACCATCTTTTTATCGGCATTAATACTTTATTCGCTGCTGTTTGCCGGTTACCTGGTTGCTTTAACCATCCTATCCGTATTGCTGCTCCGGTTTGTACAGGGGATTACCTGGGGATTTACCACCGTTTCGGGATCAACCATTGCCGTTGATATAATTCCTGCATCAAAAAGAGGCCAGGGCATAGGGTATTTTGCGCTATCGACTACGATGGGAATGTCGGCGGGTCCGGTAATTGGTTTGTTTGTATCCCATCAATGGGGATATACGGCCATGTTTGTATCGGGACTTTTTATCAGCCTTTTAAGCCTTGGTTTTGCGTATGCCGTTCATCTGCGCAAACGCTTTATAGTAGGGAAACGCATAAAGATGAAATTGGACAGCATGTTCGACAAAAAATCCTTTCTACCGTCGGCCAATGTGTTTATTACCATGATTGCCTACGGCGGTTTGCTTTCGTTTATCGCCCTGTATGGACGCGAGATCGGAATCCGGAACTCCGCCCTGTATTTCCTGGTTTTTTCGGTTGGAATTGCCGCTGCACGGCTTACTACCGGCAAAGTGTTTGATATAAACGGCCCGCGGAAGATTATCACATTTTGTATTATCCTGCTTATTATAGGA
>JBBSBD010000484.1:0-3521 GCA_038251675.1 Chitinophagales bacterium
TATTGAAGTTTATGGCATAGTAAGAGGATACCAGGGAATGATAGATGGAGATATCTACAAAATGGAAAGTAAAAGTGTTGCAAATATTATTCAACGTGGAGGCACCATTTTGAAGACTGCAAGGTGTAAAGAATTTTTCACACATGAGGGCAGGGAAAAGGCCTATCAACATCTAAAAAAGTTTGGCATTAATGGCCTTGTTATTATTGGAGGCGATGGATCTTTCCGGGGAGCCCAGATATTCAGTAACGAATTTGACATACCCTGTATTGGATTGCCCGGTACGATAGATAAAGATATTTCTGGTACAGATTTTACAATCGGTTTTGATACCGCAGTAAATACTGCCGTAGAAGCCATTGATAAAGTAAGAGATACTGCTGATGCACATGATCGTCTCTTTATTATTGAAGTGATGGGCCGCGACTCCGGGTATATAGCTTTGCATAGCGGCATTGCAACCGGTGCGGAGAACATTTTAATCCCGGAAAGAAGAACCGATATTGAAGACATCATAAAAGCACTTGCTGAAAAACACGGAAGAAAAAAATTAGTGAATATAATTGTGGTGGCTGAAGGGGAAGAATTTGGTGGCACAGAACTCGCAAAAATAATAACCGAAAGAATGCCCGAGCAGGAAGTAAGGGTGTGCATACTTGGGCATATTCAAAGAGGGGGCGCCCCTACCTGCCTGGATCGGCTTATTGCCAGCCGCATGGGTTATGCCGCTGTTGAGTGCCTGATGGAAGAAAGGTATAATGTTTTTGTAGGAATCGTGAATAACCGTATGCATTATATTCCGCTGAACGAAGCTGTAAAAAAGAAACAAAGAATAAGCGAAGATTGGATGAAAATCGTAAAGATTTTATCGAGTTAGAAGCACTAAATATTAAGGTAAGACTACGCTTGCAACATTACTGACATTTTTAAGCACGTGACCAAAAAAAAGATTTGTTTACATATAAAAGATCACAGCACCAGGTTATTTTTTAATCAATATCCAATCTAAAAATTTAAAATCTTATATAAGAAATGTCTAAAAATATCTCAAAATATATGCATCCCGATATGGATAAGAAAGCAGCGCTGGAACATTCTACAAAGCGCACAAAGATTGTAGCGACTATTGGGCCCGCAACGGAGAGCTATGAAGCCATGGTTGACCTGGTGAAAGCGGGTGTAAATGTTTTTCGTTTGAACTTTTCGCACGGCTCTCATGAAAATAAAGCGGCTATAATTGAAAACATCCGCAGAATAAATAAATCACTCCCCTATAATATTGCCATACTTGCAGACTTGCAGGGTCCGAAATTAAGGGTAGGTGAAATTGAAAATAATGCCCTTGAAATCAACGCTGGCGATAAACTCACTTTCACTAATACAAAATGCGTTGGCAATCTTGAAAGAATTTATGTAAGCTACCCTAACCTCCATAATGATGTAGTGCCCGGAAATATTATTATGATCGATGATGGAAAGCTTGAAGTAAAAGTGATCAAAGTACTTCCGAATAATGATGTTGAAGTTGAGGTTAAGATGGGGGGCATCCTCTCCTCAAAGAAGGGGCTTAATCTTCCGGATACAAAAATTTCACTACCGGCTTTGACAGAAAAAGACCTTGCAGACCTGGAGTTTATTCTTACCCAGGATGTTGATTGGATTGCGCTTTCTTTTGTGAGAGAAGTAAAAGACATCATGGGCCTGAAAGACATCCTGAAAGCAAGAAACAGCAAAGCAAAAGTAATTTCCAAAATTGAAAAGCCCGAGGCGGTAGCTAATATCCGGGATATCATTCTTGAAAGCGACGGCATTATGATTGCTCGTGGTGATCTCGGCGTGGAACTGCCCATTGAAAAAGTGCCTTTGATTCAAAAAGAAATCATACGCAAATGTATGCATCGCGCCAAACCGGTGATTGTTGCAACTCAAATGATGGAGAGTATGATTGACCGCACAAAGCCAAACAGGAGTGAGATTACTGATGTTGCCAATGCGGTTCTGGAAGGCGCAGATGCTTTGATGTTAAGTGGTGAAACAGCTACAGGCCAGCATCCGACTCTCGTTATAGAAACCATGTGTAAAATAATTCTCGAAGTAGAAAAGACCGCTTACGACTACAACAGGGATGATATTCTTTCTCCTCAGCCCCAATCCCCTTCCTTTCATAGCGACGCTTTATGCTACAGTGCATGCAAACTTGCTGCCGATGTGAAGGCTGAGGCATTAATAGGGATGACACAAACCGGCTACACAGGATTTATGCTAAGCAGCTACAGGCCAAAATCTTTATTGTATGTTTTCAGTAAAGAAAAAAGCCTTATCAATCAGTTAAGTCTTAGCTGGGGCGTACGCGCTTTATTTTATGAAGAAGAAGAAAGCCTTGACGATATCTTTTTTGATGAGATAAATATTTTAAAACAAAGAGGCTTTCTTAAAACCGGGGACGTTGTTGTAAATACAGGGAGCACTCCGGTAAATCTTCATTTACCAACCAATGTGCTTAAGATTACCAAGGTGGGTGAATGATCTGTCGTGATCATAATTCCCAGTCACAAATTTATTATCGGCCTCAAATGGCAAAGCATCACAATAACGGTTAGCCGCTTGTATTTTCATAAAAGCCTGAAAGATTTTTCAACTAACTCAAAAAATATTTGCTGCCTAAAATATAAGAAGGTATTACAAAATAATTTTTGATGCTATCGTTATCTCCAGATACAGATAATTACAGCAGCAATCACATTACCTACAACATTATATAATCCATTTATAAGATGAAGACCTAACGGCCTCTTCTCATATACATAGGAAATATGCACAGCGGTTGCGGCAAAACAAAAGCCGGTAACCAATCCAAGTTTTAAACCTCCCATCCATCCGAAAATACCAAACCGTGTAGCAAGTATCGAAAGGCCAAGAGCGCATAAGATCATCAGTAGAAATGATATTATCATTATTTGCGAAGCGCCTTTCTTTGCATCGGGGGCATTCATCATTGCAGCGTTATATGTCTGCCATTTTTTTCCAAAAAGAGCTGTGTACCAAATGGCTCCCAGGAAAAAATATCCAAGTCCGCCTGCCAGTACTGCAAGCCAGTTAATGTGGCTGAAAATTTCTGTATTCATGATAAGTTGTTTTGGTAAAGAGAAGTTTTTAGAAAAATAGATAATTTTTGCCCCACATGCAACTATCCTTAAGTGAAAAATAATTTGATGAACAAATGATTTTCAAAAAATGAATTGGCGGGAGGCATTATTAATTAACCACGGTGAACAAAAAACTATCCGGGAACGAAATAAAAAATTCACCACATTAATTGTGATCATTTGCTACATTTAAATTTCAAAGTATCTCCATGAAAAAATATTCATTATTAATCATTCTTTTTTCTCTTTCTTTTTCAGCATTTGCACAACCTGTGGACAGCGCCTGGATAGTGAACAATTATACAAAGATGGAAACCTCAATTGCAATGCGTGACGGAATAAAATTATTTACTTCGATATATATTCCAAAGGACA
>JBBSBD010000485.1:0-3509 GCA_038251675.1 Chitinophagales bacterium
AAGCAACTCGCGGATTTGCCCCTCCGACCTGCGCCTGATTTTTATGCAATTCTTCATGTAAATTTGGTTGCTGATAAATCAAATGGCAAATTTAGAATAGGCTGATGTCAGAAACAATCCGTGGCTATCTCGGGGGTTAACCATAATTGCAGCTAATGGTAATTTCTATACTTTCTGCAATTTTATTTGTGACTATTGTTGGAACTTTTATACTATAATCTTTCAATAACACTTTGAAAGAGGCAATAGCAGAAATCTTCCCATCCTTAATAACTATTGTCCCAGGTGTACTAATATTTTTTGTAATGCCGTGAATCGTTAAATCACCCTGCACATTCACATGGTAACTTCCATCTTTCAATAAATTAATGGTACCAACATCCGTAACGATTCCTTTAAAGGTTGACTTCGGATATTTACCACTTTCCATATAATTTTCATTAAAGTCATCTTCCATTTTTACTTTAGGAAAATGAAAAGCACTGTTGAGCAAAGAAAATGCGAGAGATCCCGTTGCTGTATTAAGAACACTTATTACCTGGTTATTATCTGCACTGATATTTTCAAGAGAAGTTTTAGAGAAGAAAGAGATTCTCCCATTTTTTGTAAAATAGGTCTGTCCAAAAGACTGGCTTATGCAGATAAATAATGTCAATGATAAAAGTCTGATTTTCTTCAAGGCATTTTTTTTAGATTGAACGATAACATCTTATTAAAAAAACATCTCCGGGTAAGCCCATATCTGCATCACCATTGATGTAGCCGCTACAAATTCCTTTAAGAATGACCGAATCTCCGGGCTTTACATCTTTGGTATTTTCTTCCATGGTACAATTAACCGATGCATCAGGAAGTTGTGTTTTTAAAAGAATGATTTGTTGATTTTGCTGATTCGTTGACACTTGTTTCACTTCGCCAGTTACAGCAACAATTGAGTTTAAATATTTTGATTTGGCAATAGCAGAATCTTCAGTGAAAATTTTATAGAGATCGATAGAAGTAATTTGAATCGAATCCGCATCTTTCACATCCTTGTGCGGCTTGTTCCATAGCAAATACCCGGTCACAAATCCCATCACGGCTGCAGCAATTAAAAAAATAAACACGTTTCTCTTCCGTCTTCCTTTCATAAAAACAATTACAGAAGATATATCGTGTTTTATGATTGAAAGGTTGCCGTGTATATTGTGAGCCCTTAAAAATTAGTTTTATTAGTAGATTTGAATTCATATAGTTTATATGACCAGAAAAGTATAGTTAGCCTCACAGTTAAATGAATACAGAGAGGAATGGATAGAAAAGGAGATTGCATCCGTAAGAATTAGAATTAAAGTTGAACCTGATGAAAATAGACATGATGATTTAAGAATTCTTCCCTTAATAAAAGGCGAACCGTTATTGAACCAACCGAAATCAGCGAAGAAACAAACTTACCAATGGCTGATAAATCCACAATACCAGCGGGCAATAAACTTACCAGTGAGAAAAAAGCCGCTTTACATTTAGAATGGTTGGCATAGAACTGGAATAAACCCACCTATGTTGCAATCATTGTATAATGCTTTTTTTGCGTGAGAATAGCCTGCAGTAGTCCTGTATTATTTTTTCAACCGCCTTCGGCAAATAAGGCAGGACACCTGCAACTTTAAAAGATTAATTGGGTGTTGAGATTGTCTCGTTCCTGACCAAACACAACCCCAGACAACAAAAAACAGTAAGACTGTTAGGACAGGCAATAATGATTTTAAGATTGCTTTTACTTACAAAATTCGTTTAGACTTTAGTGGAGTAAAATCCTTCAGATTCATGCAAAAAAACCATTAGAGGTTATCAAAAATTTGCAATAGCGCTCAACATTATTTTCAATATATTATAAAAGGTAATGTCATAAAAATTTAGCATTAATCATTCATGCAAAGGTAGGCTTAGGGCTGCTGTAGCGCAAAGAAAGACTACGTCATAAACGCGAAAACCTGATATAAGGAAGCCCAAGAGCTTTCGCTGAAAATACAAAGGAGGTGTGAGATGGTAACTGAGATAAAGGGTACTCACAACGTGATCAGGAAGAACGCTTAAAGAAGTATTGTGAAATAAATTCCATTCAGCTAAGAAAAGTAATTTTCGAAGATCACTCCGCTAAGACATTTAATCGTCCTCAGTGGATAAAGTTATTGGCTGATTTATGGAAACACCGGGGCCAATCTGATCTGATCCTTTTTACAAAGTGGGATCGTTTTAGCCGTAATGCGGGTGATGCTTATCAAATGATTAGTACGCTACGCAGACTTGGTGTTGAACCGCGGGGTGTAGAACAACCTTTAGACCTTTCTATTCCGGAAAATAAAATGATGCTTGCCTTCTATTTGGCTGCTCCTGAAGTTGAGAATGATCGAAGGGCGTTGAACGTCTTTCATGGTATGCGCCGTGCCAAAAAAGAAGGTCGCGATATGGGTACTGCTCCGTTGGGCTATGTCAATAAAATTACAGAAGCAGGCAAAAAATATATTAGCCCAAGAGAAGATGAAGCTCACATTTTAAAATGGGCTTTTGAGGAATTGGCGTCAGGCAGGTTCAATACGGGACAGATTTGGAAATTGGCTAAAAAAAGGGGGTTGAACTGGGGCAGTAAAAATAATTTCTGGGTAGCTATACGCAATCCTTTGTATTGCAGTAAAATATTCATCCCAAAGTTCAAAGATGAGGAAAGTAGCGTTGTACAGGGACAACATGAGCCCTTAATTTCGGAATCATTATTTTATGAAGTGCAGGACGTTTTAAATGGCCGTAAAAAGGTGCAACGTGCGAAGATCATGGTAGATGACCTTTGCCATTAAGAGGCTTTTTAATATGCCCTAAATGTGGAAGGATGCTTACCGGAAGCGGGTCTAAAAGTTGTCGGAAAAAAATTTATCATTATTATCACTGCACTTCTTCCTGTGGGGTTCGATATGGCGCCAATAAATTGAACACTAATATTGTCGAGGAAATTAAAAAGTATATACGGCCATTGCCTGAATTGCAGCTTTACAAGGATGTCGTTGTTTGTGTTTTTAATGCCAAAACCAGGCTGGAACGTAATGATATTAAACAATTGAACGCTCAACTTGATGAAGTAACCAGAAGATTGTCAAAGGCAAGGGAGCTACTTCTTACCGAAGATATTGATGTCCAGGACTACCGCATTATCAAAGCAGAAAGTGAATCGAAGATTAACAGGCTGGAAGTTCATCTAACCGCATCCGTTATAGACACAACAGACATAGAACCCTTGTGGAACAAGGCTATCAGTAACATATCCCAATTGGATGTTTTATATACCGAAGGTACCGTAACTCAAAAACGCAAGATAATTAGTTCGATGTTCCCTGAAAAATTGACATTTGACGATTTTTAATATCGAACTACCCGTGTCAATGAAGCTATTCGTCTTATGTGTCTGATAAACAGTAAGGTAGGAGGTAAAAAAAATGGGACAAGCCTTACATTTTCAGACTTGTCCCAACAGGTGA
>JBBSBD010000486.1:0-3483 GCA_038251675.1 Chitinophagales bacterium
ATTATTTTCTTCCAGGTTAAATGCAGGTAGAATTTAGGATCGGGCAATAGTTCAACAAAAATCTCAGAATAAAAGAATGGAATACAATTACAGGAATATTGAAAAAAAGTGGCAGAAGGAATGGAAAGAGTCGGGTGTGTACAAGGTAAGTAATTCTTCACCCAAGCCGAAGTTTTATGTACTTGACATGTTCCCTTACCCCAGTGGCGCGGGCCTGCATGTGGGGCATCCGCTTGGCTATATTGCCAGTGATATTTACGCCCGGTACAAAAGGCTTAAAGGCTTTAATGTGCTTCATCCCATGGGTTATGATAGTTTTGGTTTGCCCGCTGAGCAATATGCCCTGGAAACTGGTCAGCATCCTGCGGTCACTACTGAGAAAAATATCGAAACATTCCGGCAGCAATTAGAGAATATTGGATTCTCATTCGACTGGAGCCGCGAAGTAAGAACAAGTGATCCTTCATACTACAAGTGGACACAGTGGATATTTCTTCAAATATTTAATAGCTGGTTCGATAGAAAGGAAAACAAAGCAAGAAGAATTGAAGATCTTATAGAAATTTTTGAACAGACAGGAAATATAGCCGATAACGGCCAGCGGCAAACGCAAAGGGAATTTTCTGCGAATGAATGGAAAAATTATTCTGATGATGAGAAACAGGAAGTATTGATGGATTACCGGCTTGCCTATTCAGCCTTTGGTGAAGTGAATTGGTGCGAAGCTTTAGGGACCGTTTTGGCAAACGATGAGGTAGTAAATGGCGTAAGCGAACGGGGTGGCCATCCTGTTGTAAAAAAGAAAATGCGGCAATGGTATATGCGCATTACCGATTATGCGGAAAGGTTATTGGATGGATTGGAGCAAGTTGATTTCAGCGATGCCATGAAGGAAATGCAACGGAACTGGATAGGGAGAAGTGAGGGTGCTGAGATGGAGTTCATCCTCACCCCTTCCCTCTCCGCAGGCGGAGAGGGTGATGCTCCTCGAAAAATCAAAGTTTACACCACCCGCCCAGATACCATTTTCGGCGTAGATTTTATGGTGCTTGCTCCCGAGCATGAATTGGTAAAAGAAATAGTTACAGAAACTCAGCGGCCTGCCATAGATGAGTACCTAACCTACGTAAAAAGCCGCAGCGACCGCGAACGCATGGCAGAAGTAAAACAAATCACAGGATGCTTTACAGGGGCCTATGCGCTTAACCCTTTTGATGGAAAAGAAATACCGGTGTGGATAGCAGAATATGTTCTTGCCGGGTATGGCACAGGTGCAATAATGGCTGTGCCTTGTGGCGACCAGAGAGACTTTGATTTTGCAAAGCATTTTAATATTCCAATTACCAATATCATCGGGGATTATTTTAACGGCGAGGAAGCAAATCCTACCAAAGAAGCAACTCTTACAAATTCTGGTTTTTTGAACGGCATTAAAATGAAAGATGCTATTGAAATAGCAAATGAAAAAATTGAAGAAAAAGGAATAGGCCATAGAAAGGTGAATTATAAGATGCGGGATGCAGGCTTTAGCCGCCAGCGTTACTGGGGCGAACCGTTTCCAATAATTTATAAAAATGGAGTAGCGCACCCGGTCGATATAAAAGAGCTACCGGTTGAGTTACCACATGTTGAAAATTACAGCCCTGGACCTGAAGGACAAGGACCGCTGGCAAATATTGCGGAGTGGGTTAACCTCACCCCCGACCCCTCTCCACAAGTGGAGAGGGGGGACGAAATCCCGAAAACTTCCGAAATGAAGGGGGCGGCATTAGTTCCCAAGTACAAAGTTTCATCGCCCATGCAATATGAACTGGCAAAGGGTATGCGGAAAGATTATACAACGGCGGAAAACAAACTTTGGCAGAGTTTACGTAACAGTAAGTTAGATGTCAAGTTCAGAAGGCAACATCCCATTGAATCTTATATTGTCGATTTTATTTCTCTACAGGATAATTTAATTGTTGAGGTTGATGGTGGTTATCATGAATCTAAAGAGCAAAAAATTTATGATGAAGAAAGAACAAAGCTATTAACTGAAACAGGATTTCGCCTCATTCGATTTAGCAATGACGAAGTACTTAAAAATCTAAATTTTGTTTTAGATACAATACAACAAGCCATTGCAGCACGACCTCGTCAAGCGCCGGAAAGCGCAATCTCCCCCTCTCCACTTGTGGAGAGGGATGGGGTGAGGGAAACCAACACCATGCCCGGCTATGCCGGCTCCTCCTGGTATTTTCTACGATACATGGACCCACACAATGATGAAGAATTTGCCGACAGAAAAGCAACAGACTACTGGAACCAGGTAGATGTATATGTAGGCGGCACCGAACATGCAGTTGGGCATTTATTGTACAGCCGTATGTGGACGAAAGTGTTGTATGATTTAGGATATATTGGTTTTGATGAACCGTTTAAGAAGTTGGTGAATCAGGGGATGATTGGTGCTTATATAAAATATATTTATCGCTTAGATTTTAAATATCAATTAGGCGAAGGATTAAGTGGGATGGTAAATGTTGAGAAATTTATAGAAGATTTTGGAATTCATCCGAATGAATATAAGCCGGAAATTCCAAGAATTTTTATTGAGAAAAAAATGGCTGACCGAATTAACTCAGATGAAACCACTCCTGAAGATCGTCAATTGTTAGAGAAGGCTTCTAAAAAAGCAGAAGAATTAATGTTAGGAGTTGCGGGAAACCTATACTTCGCTGAATCCGCCACACGTTTAATGGTTGAAACTTATTTAGTTGATGATGATCTTTTGAATAAAGAAGAGTTTAAAAAGAGATCAAGACTAGGAAATTCTAAGTCAATTTTTATTTCAAAAAATTCTGACTTTTATTGTCATAGCGAGTTAGGAAAAATGGGTAAACGGTATTACAATGCCGTTAACCCAAATGATTTAATAGACAAATACGGCGCCGACACCTTCCGCATGTATGAAATGTTTCTCGGCCCCGTTGAGCAAAGCAAACCTTGGGACACCAAAGGCATTGAAGGCGTTCACCGTTTCTTAAAAAAATTATGGCGGTTATTTTTTGATGAAGTAAAAGGACCAATTTGGACGACCTTGGCTCCCTCTCCACTTGTGGAGAGGGGCAGGGGTGAGGAAGAACTAAAAGTGTTACATAAAGCAATAAAAAAGATTGGAGAAGACACGGAGCGCTTCTCTTACAACACTGCAGTAAGCGCATTCATGGTATGTGTGAACGAACTCACAGATTTAAAATGCCACAAAAAGGAAATATTAGAACCGCTGCTGATTTTATTGGCACCTTATGCACCACATATCGCCGAAGAATTATATCATCAATTAGGCAACACCACAACCATTATTGATGCGCATTACCCAAAACTGGAAACAAAGTATCTCATAGAATCAGAAAAAGAATATCCCGTTTCTATAAATGGAAAAATGCGTACGACAATTACGTTACCTCTTGATGTGCAGCAAATCGAAGTGGAAAAAATAGC
>JBBSBD010000487.1:0-3477 GCA_038251675.1 Chitinophagales bacterium
GCGATATACATCGCTAAATCATAGCATTATTTGCACCGGGCATATAAAGGAACCTGTAACAGGTGATAAGGAAAGATTGCAACAGGTAGTGATTAACTTACTCACCAACGCCGTGAAGTATTCACCTAAAGCTGATAAGGTGCTGGTAAATATGGTTCAGGAAAAAGGGCAAATAAAAGTTTCTGTAAAAGATAGTGGTATCGGTATTTTAAAAGAGAATCTCGATAAAATATTTGAACGATACTATCGGGAAGAACATCGGGCAGTGCACTTCCAGGGCCTTGGCATTGGGCTTTCTATTTGTTATGAAATTATACAGCGCCACAATGGTAAAATATGGGCAGAAAGCAACGATGGTAAAGGCACAACTTTTTATTTTACCATACCCGCGTAACCTATGAAGCAATGTATATTGGTTTACGATGATGACCAGGATCTGTTAGACCTTAGCAAAATTATTTTAGAGCAACGCAATTACCAGGTAGAGACCAGGGTATATTGCGATGATATTATTGATGATATAAGCCTAATAAAACCGGATTTAATTTTAATGGATCTTTGGATACCTGAGATTGGTGGCGAAAATGCAATAAAGCTCATGAAAAATAATAAAGTGACTCAGCATATTCCTGTTATACTTTTTTCCGCGAATGCCGGAATTGAGGATGTCTTCAAAAGAACAAATGCTGCTGGCTTTATAAAAAAACCATTTGCGATACCTGAATTTTTAGAGGCCATTGAAAGAAATATTCGGGGCAAAGCAGCTTAGCTTCTCCTCAATAAAGCAAACTGTATAGTTTCCTGATCCATTTCCAACCGGGCTTACCCGTGCAGATGTTGTTCCTAAGTGATCTTCAGCTAACATCGGCGGCATCTTTATTTATTTGTAATACCTTACGTTGATAGTGAAGGCCAGCAAATGCAGGAACTTACAAAAGATACCCAATAGCTATCGGGGTTGTCATTATCAGCTAAATTATATTTTCTGCATTAAGAAATATAAGAGATGGCTTTGTAAAATAGCAGTCATTATTCATTGGCACAGATACACCAACTCTTCTTAACCCTTGCTGCATATTTGCGCCAGTCGGGATCTATTTAAAAAATATTAGACCAGTAACGAAAATCATTTTGAAAGTGTCGCCGGTTGGAGGACGCCAACAAGGGCGGGGCGTTCGAAATCTCAGAAAATTAACGGTATTTTGCTGACTAAGAGAAAGAGATAATGACATTTGTGATCATTACTCAAAGGATACTACGCGGTTTTCATCTATCTTTTAAAACTAAAAAATACAAAATGAAATTACTTAAACAACTCGTGGCGATTTTCGTCATTGTGTGTTGCTCCTCTATGGTACAAAATTGTAATGCGCAGGATACCTGGTCTTCGTGGAGCCATGTTATTGCTACAAAAGGATATGAAGGGCATCACTTCAGGCTGCAGGCGCAGGTGAAGGCACATGTGGAAGATGATAGTGCAGCGGCGAGATTGTGGGCGAGGGTAGATAAAACCAAAGGAATGGGTTTTTTTGACAATATGATGAATCGCCCGATACGTAGCAGCGAATGGAAAACATACACCATAGAAGGCGATATCGATTCTGCAGCAAAGCATTTGGTTATAGGCGCTCTTAGCATACTCAATGGAAAATTTTATTATGACAATTTCAAAGTGGAAATAGAGGAAGGGAAAAATAAATGGCAAACGATTTATACAGCCGATTTTGAAAATGGAATGGATGGATGGCAGAGTGGTGTAGCCGGAACGAATGGTTACAATAATTTGTTTAAGGCGGCTGTTCAATCGGACGAAACATCAAAGGGGCAATTCCTTTTAATAGAAGGGAAGGGCGTGCCCAATTACGGATCAAATAAAAAAGCAGGAAATTTCGCAGAGGTAAATGGTATTAAATTATATTATGAAATATATGGCGAAGGCCTGCCGTTAGTCGTTTTACATGGCAATGGCGGTTCCATTTCTGATGCAGGAAGCCATTATCCGGATCTGATTAAAAAATACAAGGTGATTGCCATTGACAGCCGCTCACAAGGCAGGTCAACCGACACTAACGAACCCCTTACTTATGACCTGATGGCTTCGGATATAAATGCACTATTGGAAAAATTAAATATAGATTCAGTTTTCATCTGGGGGCAAAGCGACGGCGCAATTTTAGGTTTAATACTGGCAATGGACTATCCTAAAAAAGTAAAAAGAGTAGTAGCGTATGGCGCCAATGTGCAACCGGATAGCTCTGCAATTTTTCCATGGGCAGTTACAATGGAAGATAAAATCATTGCAAATTCAAAAGACCCGCATGAAGTAAAATTAAATATAATGATGCGTGACTATCCCAACATTCCGTACTCAAAATTGCATACTATTAGTGCACCGGTTTTGATTATGGGGGGCGACAGGGATGTAATTCGTCCCGAGCACCTGGTAAAAATGTTTCAGAACATTCCAAATTCTCAATTATGTATTTTGCCCGGTTCAACTCACGGAGGCGCATGGGAGAAGAAAGAAATGTTTTTAAAAATAATGGAGGATTTTTTTAATGAGCCCTTTACCATGCCGGATACAGCAGATTGGTTTAAGGAATAAAAAGCAGATAGTACCCCTCATACGGAATGTTCATTCGTCTATAGCAGCCGCTCAGCCTTTGTGGGTATTCCTTTTTTTCGCAAGCCCCACACCAGTCGCTGGTGAAAGCCACTGCCTGGCCTGACCAGCGGCCAATGGCTCCATCTCAAACTATTACCTCCTTCGGAAATAAAAGTGTTCCATTGCGTTACGAGTCCGTTAATTAATACAGTGGCAACGCAACCGATAAGGCTTTAGGGCGCAGCGGCATGAGTAATGTCCAAAGAGAAACCAATACTTCGATTAGGGTGCCAGGCCATTGAAATGCCCTGACACCTGCAAATACTCAAGGGTACGAATTTTTCCACCAGTAGGTTGCCTCTCTGAGGCAATAGCAATGAATTACGCTTGTTCCGTATATTTCGCCCAACATGATCCTTATCATCTATCCCTTTGCTAAATATCATTTTTCACAAATGCCATGTCACGTAGTTTTGAATCCTAAAAAATCATATCAAAATGAAAGCACTCGTATATCACGGCCCCGGAAAAAAATCATGGGATGAAAAACCAATGCCAACAATTATAGATGCCACAGATGCAGTCGTAAAAATTACCAAGACAACCATCTGCGGCACAGACCTGCACATTCTAAAAGGTGATGTGCCGGAAGTAACTGATGGCCGCATCCTGGGACATGAAGGCATTGGCATTATTGAAGAAGTGGGAACGGCAGTGACTAATTTTAAAAAAGGCGATAAAGTTTTAATCTCCTGCATATCCTCCTGCGGCAAATGTGAGTATTGCAAGAAAGGCATGTACTCCCATTGTGTAAACGGTGGCTGGATATTGGGACATTTAATTGATGGCACCCAGGCGGAATATGTAAGAAC
>JBBSBD010000488.1:0-3467 GCA_038251675.1 Chitinophagales bacterium
CCATCTGTCAAACCCATCACCAGGATATTTTTCACCAATACAATGGAACTGGTTCATTCCATCAGGTTCTAATTCAGTATCTGGAAGATTTGAACTAGTAAGTTTCAATTTCCCCGCTTCATTCAATTCAATATTCCAATAATAGTCAAGATGCTCACTATAAAATCTTCCCGAAAACTCAGCCAAATCGTTTATGGTGGGTTGCCACAAATCCTCCGTGTCCCTTACCATAAAATCATTCGGGTATCCGTCATCAAAGGTTACAGTCAAATTTAAAGGCGCATCTCGTGATTCTTGTTTAAATTCAAATTGTGCTCCATAGCCACCGAGACCTTCTTTATAATAAAAAAAGTCTTTTGCAACCGGAGTTAGTTCTATGACATAATTACCTGTATATCTCATCTTCAGTTTCCCATCAGCGATGTATAAACTGCTGAAATTTCTAGGTTGGTTAGTGCTCTCCCATGAAACCTTGTTTTGCCAGCGGAAGTTGCCGGTGTATTTTGTTAATTCACTTTCTGGCACTTCTATTGGCTTTGTTATAAATGTTAGCAATTTGGGTTCTTCTGATGCTTGTTTCAGAAAATAGCCGATGATGGCCTTATTCTGTTCGGCAAATCCATGCCAATTACCTAAAGTAATAACCGAAAGTCCTTTTGAAGGGACTCGGGTGAGGTAATTATATTCATTAACACCCTCATGTAAAATTACTTGATGATTATCAATGGAACGGTGCGTAAATCCAATTACAAAATGATTTTCTTTACCTGGAATTTGCCGCACATTGGTGGTTAACTTATTAATTACTGCACTAATTTCGGAAGTGGGGTCATTGACAATGGCAGACCAAAGTTCAAGGTCTTCGGCTGAAGTAAGTATATAATAATTGCCTCCCGGTGATGTTTTTGGCACGTGGCCAAGCTGATACCTTCCTCCTACTGCATCTTCATACATTGTTGCGCGGTTGGGGATAATATCTAAAGGATTTTTTTGCATGCGGGTGCTCTTCATATTCAAAGGTTTAAAAAGCCGTTGCCTTATCCAGTCAGGCAAATTTTCTCTTGAGGCTTTCTCCATAATCAGACGAAGTAATCCAAAATCTGAATTGCTGTACATATAGCCTACGCCAGGTTCAACTTCAGGGGTTGACTGCTTATAGAGCAGTCTTAAAAATTGTTCCGTTTCAAACCGATTCGACATGCTATTATACATTAACAACAAAGTTGCCCACTCGTCTACGAATCCGCTTCGGTGGTTCAGGAGATCCCAGAGCGTCACTGATTCAGCCCAGTCGGGAAGGTTTGGAAAGTATGTCCTTACCCTGTCATTTAGACTTAAAATTCCGTCTTTTTCCATCAATACAGCAGCTATCGAAATAAATTCCCTTGACTCTGAATAGGGTATTTTAACTACAGATTGGTGTGTGAATGGCACTTGGTTTTCGATGTTTGCCAAGCCATATGATTTTCTGGTTAGAATTTTACCATTCTGTATAACGGTGATAACAGTACCGGGAGAATTTTTATTGTTGTACGATTGAAAAAGAGAATCAATCTTTTTGTCGAGGTTGATTTTGTTGATGGGTTGTGCTGATAACCATAAGCTGCTTAAGCTGACCAAAAAGAAAAATGTGTAACGCATAGTGTATGATTTAATTTTTAATTGATTTTGGTTCAGATACTTAATGAGATGACACATCCACTTTATCAAACCGATGATGCATTAGCCTACGATGGTGCACATCAAGATGAGTTACTTCTCCGGCATCATCAAAATAAAAACTAACCCATCCATTTGATTCACCCTCCGGCCAATATTGGATAATTAGCCTAAACTCATCGTCATAAAAAGGTTCTAAAAATTTATCGGATATGGTAGGTCGCTTCACAACCAATCTTCCTTGCTCATCCATCACAATACGCCAATAAAAATCAAGATGTTTGCTGTAATAGGTACCCGTTAAGTTTTGTAGTTGCTCTTTGGAGTAGTTTGTTTTAGTTATCGTTTCTTTTTTAGACTTCCAAATTTGTGGATTATTGCCTTGTTCGTGTACGGTTACTTCCATAGCAGCATCTGGATGAGTTTGTGTAAAAACAAACCAAACTGGATAGTCGGGATCTTTGAAAATATTATCCCCCACTTTTAACAAACCTATGGCTTCAGTTGAAGAAAACTCGTAGTACAGGCTATCGCCAATAACTTTATATACTTCATATAGTTTAGGCGCAACATCACTTTGAAAAGTAAGCTGGTTTAGTTTTCGATAAGTGCCGGCATATTTTAGTAAATCGTCATGCTTTGTGGGCAATGCTCTTGAAGGAAATTTCTGCAGACTGGCATTAGTCTTTTTAATTTGCAAAATATTTTCTAACAACGCAGTAACTTTATCTGCATACCCGCCCAAATCATTTCCCAAACAAATTATACTAAGCTTGGCATCGGGTACTCTCGACAAGTATCTCCATCCACTCACACCTTCGTGTACAATCGTTTCATGTTTACCTATTTGTTTTAGCTTTTGTCCAAATACATAATCGGTTCCAGGCAGCACGGGTATGGGGCGGGCATTTTGCTTTAATCGCAACACTGCTTTTGATACAGAAGAATTTGAATCGTTTTGAGCAGCAGCCCATTTTTCCAAATCGTTGGCGGAGGTTAGTATATGGTAATTTCCACCGGGAGAAGTTTTGTCACTTAGCCATACTTTATTTTTTCCGGGTTCGTCATAATATGAAAAGGCATGGTTGGCAATTACATCTTCTTTGTTATTTCGCATTTGGGTTGAAGACATACCCAAGGGTGTAAAAATCTTTCTCTTTAAATAGGTATTCAAATTTTCGCCCGATGCTTTTTCGAGAATAAGCCGAAGCAATCCAAAATCGGAATTAGAATACATGTATCCTTTGCCTGGCTCTACTTGCGGGTCGGGTTGGTTGTACAATAAATCCATAAACTGTGATACATCAAGCCGGTTACCCATGCTTGCCTGTGTGAGTACCAGTGTAGACCACTCATCGCAAAAGCCTGAGCTGTGGTTTAGTAAGTCTTGAATCGTTACTGACTCGCTCCAGGCAGGCAGCTTAGGAAAATATTTTCTGACCTTGTCGTTTAAGTTTAATATTCCGTCCTGCTCCATCAATGCAGCGCCAATGGAAATAAATTCTCTTCCTTCGGAGTAGGTAATGGTTACAACGGTGTTGTGGGAAAATGGAACTTGGTGTTCAATATTTGCCATACCATAATCCTTCTTCGTAATCACTTTTCCGTTTTGGATAACCGTGATGGCAAAACCAGGAGAGTTTTTGCTGTTGAACGATTGAAAAAGAGAATCAATCTTTTTGTCGAGGTCGATTTTGTTGATGACAATTGGTTGAGCAGAGAGCTTAAAGCTGCTAATTGCAATAAACAATATGAGTAAGTTCTTCATTGTACTAAGTTTTAATTCTTACCAGAATTATTTTGCACGG
>JBBSBD010000489.1:0-3458 GCA_038251675.1 Chitinophagales bacterium
TGGCTTAGGCTGGAAAAGAATTTATACACAGTAGGATCCACACATTGCATTTCTACTTTTACTGTATCGCCGGCTTCAAGCCGCTCGTCATTGGTACGGTCAAAAAATGTAAGAAGCGTATTATTCAACCTTCCATCGGTGAAATCATCATTCAACACAAAAATATTTTTATTAAGAATTTCATTTTTATATTGAAGAAAACGGTAAGCATTTCCTTTGCCGGAAGGATCATAAAAAGTTACATTCGAAAATTTCCTGTTGCCATCAAACGATCTGAAATCCACGACACTTAAACTATCAAAATTTACCTGGCCCGGCATTTGACTTACCGAGGTAAATATCTGCCCGTTTATTTTTATAGAAAGTGAGTAAGTATGTCCTTCCATTCCATTGAGGTTTGCAGATTCATACATTCCATTACCCGTTTCCAAAAGACCAACCGGGGGATCGTTATTATCCTGTATAAAAACAATGGCGCCTGTTACACCAGGAAATACCGCGGGCTCGCCAAAGTTTACCGTTTGGGTAATGTGCACTTTGCAATCACCAGGCTGATTGCTTATATAAGCTTCGATCACATATTTTGATTCTGCTTTTTTAATGTCAATATCTATAACTTTTTCGCAGGAAGAAAATAGTATTAATAAAACAACAATTTTATTTTTTGAAATCTTAAAAACCGAAAACATATAAACTAAAATTTAAAATTGTAAGAGATAGAAGGCACAAACCGGAATAAAATTGTCTTCACAGCTTCTGTTTGTAAAGGATCACTCTTGTCATCACGAAAAGTAATGGCATACGCATTTTCACGACCATAAGCATTGTATAAACTAAAAGACAATTCAGATGAGAATTTCTTTTTCTCTTTCAACACTTTTGTAGCGGCGATATCGAGCCGGTGATAAGTCGGCATACGATAGCCATTCCTTTTTGTGTAATAAAAAAAAGTTTCGGTACCGATGTTATACTTCCCTTCCGGAAAGGAAACAGCATCACCAGTGTACAAAACCCAATTAGCCGAGAGCGTCCATTTCTTTTTAAGCTTGTAAGCACCGACTATCGCTATGTCGTGCGTTCTGTCCTGGCGGGCATTGTACCATTCATTGTCATTTATGCCATCTATTTTCTTTTCTGATTTTGATAAAGTATAACTCACCCAGCCCGTAAATCTTCCCGTTTTTTTTCGGAATAAAAATTCTAACCCGTAGGCTCTTCCCTTACCATATAATAATTGTGTTTCCAAAGCATTTGCATCCGTGATATCCGAGCCATCCCGGTAATCAATCTGATTTTGCATGTCTTTAAAATAAGTTTCAACTGTGAGCTCATATTTATTTCCTGATAAATTTTTGTAATAGCCTAATGATACCTGGTCGCTTGTTTCAGGCCTTATATTGTTGGTACTCGCCACCCACCTGTCGGTTGGCCTTGCAGAAGTGGAGTTAGAGATCAGGTGAAGGTTTTGTGAGTTTCTTACATAAGAAGCTTTTACGGAAGAAGAATTTGTGAGCAGCAAACTCACAGCCACCCGTGGTTCTATATTAAAATAAGTTTTTAATATTTTGCCTTCAGCAATGCGAATAGTATCAACAATTTTTCCTTTATCGTCTATGTTGTAAAAATCACCTTTGCCCAATATGCTAAAACCGGAGAGCCGCATTCCATAAGCAAGATTCCATTTATCATTTAGCTTCCATGCGTCAGAAAAATAAAATGCATTCTCCAGGGAATATCTTTTTTGGAATACAACATTATTAAAACTTGAAGTAATGGAAGAAGTTACGTTACCCGGCTGGATGGTATGATAAATAGAATTGATGCCAATCCGGAATTTATGCCGGCTGCCGACGCTCCACTGCAAATCTTCTTTTAAATTCCAATCGCGTATTTGAGAAAAGATATTTACGTCATTGGCGCCAAGTTTTAAATTGATACCATAATTAAAGTTGCTGAAAATAAGAGAAGTGTTGGCAAAAATCCTATTGCTATAAACATGGTTCCAACGAAGCGTGCCGGTGGTGTTTCCCCAACGCAAGCCAAAGTTGTCCCCCGCGTTCAGGTGATCGTTACCGAAATAACCGGATAAAAATAGTCTGTCCTTTTTCCCCAGGGTAAAATTCATCTTGGCATTCAAATCATAAAAACCAATTTTATTCCTGCTGATAATTGAATCATTGGATAACTTCAAAAATAAATCTACATAGGTACTTCGCCCGGATACAAGAAAGGAAGAATTGTTTTTTTGAATGGGTCCCTCAATGTTTAATTTGGAAGAGATCAGGCCAATGCCGCCACTGACGGTATAATCCTGGTTGTTACCATCATTCATGCGAATGTCAACTACGGAAGATAGCCTGCCCCCATATTGAGCAGGCATCCCGGTTTTATAAACGGTAATATCCTTTATGGCATCCGGGTTGAACGTCGAAAAAAATCCCAACAAATGCGATGCATTATACACAGGCGCTTCATCCAGTAATATCAGGTTTTGATCTGCTGCTCCTCCCCTCACAAAAATACCGCTGTTGCCTTCACTAACTGCTTTTATTCCCGGCAATAGTTGAATGGCTTTCATGGGATCATTCTCTCCAAAAATTCTTGGGATGTATTTCATTTCCTGTATGGAAAGCCGCTCCACGCCCATTTGCGTGCCTGTAACACTCCTGCCGGCGATGGCATTATTTATCACAACTTCGTCAAGTGTTTTTGAATATTCATCGAGGTAAAAATCAGTAGTAACGTTGTTAGAAAGATGAATAGTTTGTCTCAATGTTTGTAAGCCCACAGAACTGATCTCTAAAATATAATCGCCACCGGGAAGCGTGAGAGAAAAAAATCCATATTCATTGCTGGTGATTGCTTCGGGTTTATTGACAACTTTAACCGTTGCACCAATAACACTTTCACCCGTTAGCTTATTCCTGATGGTGCCGCTGATCGTGTGTTTATTTACGTTCCCCGGTTTTTCTTTTACCACCTCTTGCTGCTGGCTAAAGCATAGAGCGTTGATAAAAGCCACTGTGACACAAAGGATCATTTGTTTCATTCGGGTTTTGCTTTTACATCTTCAATATAAACCATGCGGGTGATAAAATTGAAAAATATTTTGATTGCAAGGTTTTTTAAATAGGGCCCCTTTCAGTTAAAACACTTTAAGTCATACTCAAGGTAATGAAGCAATTTTTTTTATCGTAAGCTGTATTGACGAACCTCTATCTTAAAAAAGCGAATGGAAAGGAATTGAAAATCAATATTCATAAACTAAGTGATGTACAGTTTGGGTTCGTATATTACATTTGTAAGCTGCAATACTTAACGATCATGCAAAAGACCCAGCCAAAGTCGTATGCGACAGACACCGCACTTGATATGAACAATTCAATTTACATAAGGCGGAATAACAAATTATACATTGACAAAGGAGAGGATTCTTTAACAGAAGACTATTTACTAAA
>JBBSBD010000490.1:0-3443 GCA_038251675.1 Chitinophagales bacterium
TAAAGTAAATTTATACGAAGACAAAAATATGTTCTATGATAAAGACAGTTCACTTTACCCCGAAGCATCAATAGCAGGATTTTTCCCGGTATTTTATATGAAGGATTCCTATCAAATGGAAGATGTGGTTTACAGGGGCGAACAAATACATTCTATAGATGCAGTCTTTAGTAAAAAAGGCGCTGACGGTTCCCCGGAATCAGTATGCGATGTGCGCACAGGCGTTATTAATCCATCCGTTGTTGAGCATTGGAAAAACTACGATATCTCATTATACCTGCGTAGCAATTGGGATCAGTTGAAGCCGGACCTGGATAATAAGATCAGGATAACAGCCGGTAATAATGATAATTTTTATTTGAACTATGCGGTGCACACATTGGATGATGAAATGAAAAAGCTGCATGCAAATATCAAGATTGAATTTTTCCCCGGTGATCATTTCACCGTATCAACTCCGGAATTCAGAAGCAAAGGAAACCAGTTCTTAGAGCAGAAGTATTTGGAGTGGCTTGAACATCAGTGACGTCGTAAATATATTATCACGACAAATACCTTTGTTGAAATAAACAGTCGCAACCCAGCATACCTATGACAATACAAGAGGCTACCGATTTAATCCGGCATGATCACATTACTTCGCTTACAAAAAATGTTTGGGCTGATTTGGGTTGTGGTTCGGGAATTTTTACGCATGCTTTGGCAAATTTATTAAACGATGACAGCCTTATTTATGCAGTTGATAAAAATATTTCTTCCTTTAAGAAAAGGCCTTTTTCAAAGAGTGTAACTATAAAGCCGATCGAATTAAATTTTGAAACAGGTACGTTGCCCTTTGATAACATGGATGGAATACTGATGGCAAACTCACTGCATTTTGTAAAAGATAAAAAAAGCTTGCTGGAGAAAATTAAAAAGTCACTTAACGATAATGGATTTTTTTTACTCGTAGAGTATGATACAGATATTTCCAATTTTTGGGTTCCGTACCCGGTGAGCTTTTTGTCTTTGAAGCAAATTTTTAATGATGTGGGTTATGATAGTGTTATCAAAATAAATGAAATGCCATCGCGGTTTAATAAAGCGAATTTATACGCTGCGATCATCATTGAGTGATATGGCGTGTTAGAACGCAAACAAATGGCAGACGAAAGAACATTATATATATTAGACACATGAAAAATCATAACAGACTTCCTGTTTACTTTTTACTGCTGCGTAATTGCTGTTTGCTTGCTATATGCCATGTTCTTTTTTCATCATCATTGATGGCGCAGCAAGCATCACATTTTCCTTTTACAAAAAATACCAAACGTATTTTGTTTCTTGGCAACAGCATTACTTACGCCGGCACTTATATCACTGATATCGAAACTTACTTTATCATTCATTATCCTAAAGAACAGGTTGAGTTTATCAATGAAGGCTTACCGAGCGAAACTGTTTCAGGCCTTAGTGAACCGAATCATGCCGATGGAAAATTTCCCCGCCCCGATCTTCACGAAAGACTGGCAAGGATACTTGCCATTACAAAGCCCGATGTGGTATTTGCATGCTATGGAATGAACGATGGAATTTATATGCCTTTGGATGAAGAACGTTTTAAAGCTTACCGCACTGGCATGCATTGGTTGCATAATGAATTGGAGAAGACGGATGCGCAACAGATCGTGTTCCTTACACCGCCGGTACATGACGACCCACAGCTCGGTACCAAAGGTTATAATATAGTATTGGACAACTATTCGCAATGGCTGCTTGCACAAAAAGATTCTCTCAATTGGGAAGTTGCCGATATACATTTTCCGATGACAAAGTATTTGGAAGAAGAGAGAATGAACAATCCTTCTTTTAAGCTCGCTGACGATGGTGTACATCCCGGTGATCCTGGACATTGGTTAATGGCAAAAGCTGTTTTATTATACCTTGGCCAGCCTGTGCAGGATGATACAGACATGCTTTCTACGATTAATACATTTCCCGATGCAAAAGAAATATTTGACCTGGTAAGTAAGCGACAGCAGGTAATGAAAGATGCCTGGCTAACTGCTGCAGGCCATAAGCGACCAGGCATGAACGAGGGAATGCCATTGCCAAAAGCACGCATAGTTTACGATTCAATTCAAGAACGTATAGAGGCACTGTTGAAATAGACACGGAATTGATCTTCATGCTTAAAAGGAGCCTCTTTATATTTACCGTTATTTTTGTTGCTATATTTCGTAATAATATTAAACGGATATGATCAGACGAAATTTTTTAAAAGCTGCTTCTACGCTTAGTGCAACAGGCTTGTTTCAATTTAACGAGGCAACTGCAAAATCTGTTATTAAAAATTTTGATAGCGAACGTGAATATTGGGTAACCATGCTTACAAAAATTACGTTTCCTGTATTGCATGCATTGAGTGAAAAAAAATTAAAAGTATTAATGCCTGTTGAAGCAAAAGAAGGCTTGCAGGAAGATCGTAAAAGAGTGACTTACCTCGAAGCGTTTGGCAGGTCATTAGCCGGAATTGCGCCATGGCTTGAACTCGGTACCGATGATACCAAAGAGGGAAAACTCAGAAAAAAATTTATTGATCTTTCCGTAGCGTCAATAAAAAATGCTGTTGCACCTTCATCACCGGATTACATGAATTTCACTGAGCATGGCCAGCCATTGGTTGATGCCGCATTCCTTGCCCATGCTCTTATTCGTGCGCCCAAACAATTGTGGGGAAATCTTGATGCTGAAGCCCGCGGGCATTTAGTAAATGCTTTGCAGGCAACACGAATTATACAACCACCACAAAACAATTGGCTGCTATTTTCGGCGATGGTGGAAGCTGCATTGTTGAAATTCACAGGCAGCTATAATAAAGCAACCGTGGAATTTGCGCTTCAGCAACATGAAGCCTGGTATAAGGGAGATTCAATCTATGGTGACGGACCAGAATTGGCTTTTGATTATTACAATAGTTTTGTCATTCAACCTATGATGCTTGACATCACAAACACTATTAATGAAGTGGAGAAGAATTACGATAAAAAAATATTGCTCTGCGAAAAACGCACCGGGCGATATGCTGAAATACAGGAACGACTGATCTCCCCCGAAGGCGCTTTTCCTCCGGTGGGCAGATCAATAGCATATCGTTGCGGGGCCTTTCAATTATTGGCGCAACTTGCATTGCAGAAAAAATTGCCTTCATCACTGGAACCCGAACAAGTAAGAAGCGCATTAACTGCTGTTATAAAAAGAAGCATGGATGCGCCGGGAACTTTTGACAACAACGGGTGGCTCACCATTGGCTTTTGCGGACATCAACCCGGCATCGGCGAACCCTATATTTCAACGGGTAGTTTGTATTTGTGCACGGTTGCCTTTCTTCCACTGGGGCTACCAGCTACACATGCCTTCTGGTCAAATCCTTTTATGGAATGGACAAGTCTTAAGGCCTA
>JBBSBD010000491.1:0-3414 GCA_038251675.1 Chitinophagales bacterium
CGGGGATTTTTTCTTTTCGAGATTAGCGTACTTGTAACCAACGTACCCCAACCACCGCCTGCAAAGGAATCCATAAAGCCACCTATTGTTGCAAGCCATCCCGCTCTTTTTATTTTGCCCTGAAGCTGCTTCTTTTTAAATGCTTTTCTTAAAATAAAATATCCCAGGTACAGGGTATAAACAGACAGAGGAATGCGGATATAGCTTGAATATTTTTGAGCAAAAAATGCAAGGGTTGCGCCTATAATTGCGCCAATAATTCCTGGTATGACAAGTGCCCTGAATAATTTCTTATTGATATTTCCAAAGCGGTGATGGCTATACCCTGAAACGCCGCTGGAAAAGACTCTCGCCGAGTGAACTCTGCTGCTAACTATAGCAGGGCTTACCCCATTTGCTAAAAGAAAAGTAGTAGATATGGTGCCATATCCCATGCCCAGGGAGCCATCAACCATCTGGGCAATGAAGCCGGTTAAGAACATAATCAGGAATGGCTTTGGATCTGCGAATTCAGGAATTGATCTTAAGCTGCCGGCTATCTGGTGAAGCGGGACATAAGATAAAATCCAATGTCCTATTATCATAAAGCAAAAGGCAAATAAGCACCACTTAACAATTTTCTGCCATTTTTTTGTACCATTTTTTTTGCCGGTGTCAAGAGTAGTTTGCTTAGCTGCAAGTACAGTTGTAATGTTGTTCAAATGTTTTACTTTATCTGCAAAATCTCCATTCAGTCTGTTTCTAATGATATGCATGTTATCTAAAACATTTCCTATTTCGTCAGGCATCAATTCATTAATTTGTTCTTTCAGTCGCTTGGCTATCGTTGGTGATTTTCCATTTGTTGAAATTGCGATTTTGAGGTTACCTTTCTTTACGATAGAACTTAAATAAAAATCACACAATTCAGGCTTGTCGGCAACATTCACCAGCTTACTTTTTTGATGGGCGTCATGCCTTATTTGTTCACTGGTTTCAATGTCGTTTACAGCGGCTATTACAAGGTCTGCCTGTTCTATGTCAGCAGTTGTATAAGCTCTTTCTTCTATCACAATACTTGAAATAGTT
The DNA here is from genome assembly GCA_038251675.1 of Chitinophagales bacterium. Classification (GTDB taxonomy): domain Bacteria; phylum Bacteroidota; class Bacteroidia; order Chitinophagales; family Chitinophagaceae; genus Ginsengibacter. Next base: position 1,069 of record JBBSBD010000491.1, read on the forward strand.
TTTGCGAGCTCATATATTTCATCATTCACGGTTTTGGACACAAGGTGTATTGAAGTAGCTGGCGAATTTTCTACTACTGCTGTTAATTTCTCAAGGCCAACGTTGCCTCCGCCTATAATAAGTAAACGCAAGGTCTCAAGCTTAAAAAAAACAGGGAAGAGATTATTACCTTCTTCAATTATTATTTCTTGTTTTTCTTCTATCACCTTAGGCTGGTTTATGTGATTCATGAAATTTCCTGTTTTTAAACTGCGAATAAATATTCAGGCGAACAACATTCTGATCTGGATAGATTGATTTTGTGATCCGCTGTTGAAGGATTTTCATGTATTGGCATGGTAAACTCGTGGTGGTAGAAAGTCTAAAATTTATTTCTTTAAAAGCCTCTTTTTGATGAAAAAAAAGGACTTGTTTAAATACCCTGGCTTATCCAATATTTCGCTTCTGACCTTTAGCTTGATAGTGTCTTCTGATATAGGAAATTGTAATTGAGGCATGAACGGCAGGGTAAATATTATATATTTTCCGCCATTTATTTAATTTAATTAAATAATTTTCTAAAAGAATAATCTCCAAACTTTTCATTGCCATTTCTCTCTTTTTTGAAATCCGCGAACAAGCTATTAAGCTCGCTCAGTATCGCAGTTTCATCAAGGCTTTCTTTATATATTTTATTTAGACGAAGCCCTTCATGATCTCCACCAAAATGAAGATTATATTTGCCAGTTGCTGTGCCCACGAACCCTATTTCAGCATTGTAAGACCTTGCACATCCGTTGGGGCAGCCTGTCATCCTTATTATGATGTCTTCATCTTCGAGGCTATATTTTGCGAGCAAGTTTTCTATCTTGGTAATTAATGAAGGCATGTAACGCTGTGCTTCTGCAAGAGCAAGGGGACAGGTGGGTAAAGCCACGCAGGCCATTGAATTTTTTCGGATGGCCGTGGCTTTATCAGTATGTTCAATTATTTTGAATTGCTCTAAGATTTTATTTACAGATGCTTTGTCGTCCTCAGCTACATCACCCACGATTACATTTTGATTACCTGTGAACCTGAAATTTACTTTTCCTGTTTTTGCAACTTCAAGCAAAGCCGATTTCAAAGCCACTTGTTCATCGTCAAGTATTCGTCCATTTTCTACAAACGGCGTGTAATACCACTTGCCTTGTTCATTTTTAAACCAACCATAGTAATCGTGACGGCCAGTAAATTTGTAAGGCCTTGCTTCTTCCAGTTTGAAATCTAGTCTTTTTTCAACCTCCGCCTTGAAGTTTTCAACTCCCAATCTGTCCACTGTGTATTTAAGGCGTGCAAACTTGCGGTCACTGCGATTTCCGAAGTCTCGTTGAACAGTAAGTATTTCATAAATCGCCCTTAATGTTTTTTCTTCACTGTCGGCAAACCCAATCACAGTACCTAGACGTGCATACGTTTGTGCGTTTCCGTGTGTTGTTGATAATCCGCCACCGATTGCAATATTAAAACCCAGTAGTTTTTCATTTTCAATGATGGCTATCAAGCCAATATCATTTGTAAATACATCCACATCATTGTTGGGAGGAATAGCAATTCCAATCTTAAATTTCCTCGGCATATATCTATCCTGGTATAGAGGATCTTCTTCATCTTTCTTGTCTAATATTTTTTCTTCATCAAGCCATATCTCATAGTAGGCTCTTGTTTTCGGCATGAGCATACTGCTGATCTTATCTGCGTAAGCAAAGACCTGTTCATGTATCGCTGATTGCATAGGATGCGCACTGCACATCACATTACGATTGATATCGCCACAAGTGGCTATAGAATCCAATTTCGCTTTATTAAAATCCTGGATTGTAGGTTTTAGTTTGGACTTAAATAAACCGTGTAATTGAATAGTTTGCCTGGTAGTTATTTTAATTACGCCTGTTGAGTAATCGCCGGCAATTTCATTTACATCAACCCACTGCTCCGAAGTTAAAAATCCGCCGGGCAAACGTAGCCTTATCATAAAAGAAAACAATCGCTCCAATTTTTTTTCAGCTCTCTCATCGCGACGATCACGATCATCCTGCTGGTAAATACCATGAAATTTTATTAAAGACTGGTCGTCTTCCCGCAAGGCTCCGGTTAGTTCATCGTGCAGACTTTCTTCTATAGTGCCACGTAAAGAGTCACTTTCAGTTTTTATTTTTTCTATCGGTGATAATTGTTCAGCCATTATTCTTTAATTGTTGAGTTCTCTTTTTGAATTTTTCTTTAATAGACATCCGTAATATATCGCCCCTCTTCTTTTAAATTATCCAAATACTTTTCAGCATCGGGTTTTGATCTCTCACCAAATTGTTCGATAATTTTTATCAG
>JBBSBD010000492.1:0-3396 GCA_038251675.1 Chitinophagales bacterium
ACAGAAGAAGTTGATGTAGTTGATGATCTTGCCCTGAGCCACGCCTCATATCCGGGATCATGTTGTGTGACGCTATCACGCGGAAGACCTGAATCCCGGCTGTATTGATCCAGAAGCGAAGAGTGTATCGGATCAGATTGAGGCAAAGATTGCCTTTGAATAGCAGGATTGCTCTTTGAAAAAAAAGCGGATCCTTGTTTTCTTCCAAAAAAGCCTGTTGTGCTCAAAACTGATGTTGGTTGTCTACGTGTTTTTTTCATTATCGCCTGATTGATGCGGGTGATAAGTATTTGTTGTTTGCGCATCTGTAAACATAGGTGCCCTTGTAAACCTGAAAGAATGCCAGGGAAAAATGAGATGAAATATGCCAGGCTCTCCTTCTATTAATTCTAACCGTGTCGCCGGATGTGTCAGGGTTTGAACCAATTTGCCCAATATTTTTATACTCTTATTATTAACCTTAAGTTCTGGTAACCCATTTTTTTTTATCCTTTTTCCAGTTCCGGAAATAGTATAATGAAGCACATATCTTTCATCGGCTTTCAAGATCCCCTTCGAAATATTCAGACCGAGCGAGGTAGTTACCATAAATATTTCTCCATTTACCGGGATATGATTTTCCAGGGCTTCAATACCCTGCGCTATTTCTAAAACATGTTTAGGGTGTAAAATTTTATAGGCGGGTACAGATTGAAATTTACGAAAGATAGCAGTCGCCAACATTCCAAAAACCAATACTGGCAAAGACCATAAATGCCACAGATAATGAGGAAGCAGTCCTGACAAACTTAAAACCACACTCACTGTAAAAATCCCCAACGTAGTCCATTGCGCTTCGGAAAATCCCTGCCAATACGGACGTTCCGTATCACCCCGGTAGTGTTCCAGTATAAAACGCGCCGCACCATAAACGACAGTGTATAACAACAACGCGGTGCCCGGTAAATAGTCCTTTACAATTGCTAACGAACCTATGAATACGGTTACTAGTACGCAACCAGACTCTACTATCTGAATTGGAAAAACGGGGATACCTGCAAAGTGTTTGTGAAACCCCGCTGATACATGGGCATCTGTATATTTCACGCCCCAACTCCCAATTCTGCCGTGACAACAACCCACAGAAAAACAGCCAATGCGGCCACACACAAGGAAAACGCCTATGCCCATCAAAGTGATGTCTAAGTATTTCAATACAGGTTGCTTCAATAAGATTAAAAGTATCAGACAACAAACTATTATTGCGATTTCGTGTTGGTAATACACCAGGTCTTCTCTTCCGGTTATAACTTTATACAACCATGTTAATCCAAACAAAACGCCAGCACCGGTGAGGGTGCATAAGAATACTGGCCAAAGAGGAATACCAGTCATATATGCTAATGATATTCCCAACAACAAACCCAGGGAAAATCCAAGCGCTCCAAAGAAATGGAAGGAATGGATGCGAAATTTCAGAATCTTTATATGAAGAAGTGGCCGCATTATTAATAGATTTGACAAAAGTTTTATGCAAAAAAAATATTTATAGAATCGATGTTTTCAAGATGATTCACTTTTCTAAAGACAACATGAAACAATAAGCCCTACTGATTCAGTGAATCATACTTATCAACACAGTCCCCAAAATATCCCACTTCAAGGAGTTGTGAACTATTGTCCTTCCATTTGATCGGGTCATCAACATACATTAAGAGTAAATCCACTGACAAATCACCTGAAAGACTAAAATAAATATTACAACCTGCAGAATTCATACTTCTCGTCATTTGCCAATGGAATACAGTTCTGTCACCTGCTATTTTTATTGGGATTTTACCTGCCAGAGCAACAATCACTGACAAATGAAATTTGTCAAATTTTTCTAACTGATCAACGATTTCGCCAAATTTAAGAAGGTACATACCAGGATATGTATGCCTTTTAAAAAGTTCAATTGCACTGATATTTCTTTGAAACTCTGAGTACCTGTTGTCATTGATAATGTCCTTCCAAAAACCAGGTGGTTCCTCTATTTTACCGAGATTCTTAATAGCCTTAATAAGTTCTCTTTCGGAAATTCCGTATTCTTTAATTTGTCTATAATTACTTTTATTCATTGGTAAATTTTGGCAGCTAAATAAAATGATTAATAAAACAGCGTTTGAAAATCTCATTTCCATTATTAAATTGTGACCTGTTGATTATGCGTCGGGAGTTCTACTCTTGATTTTGGTTTTTTTATCAGCGCTTCCATTTTTACAATCCCATGTGAGTGTCCATTTATGTGGTACTGTATTGGTATCCCCTTTTAGTCCTGAGGGTGGGGAAGTAGTTGCCGGCAAAATGCCAGCATTAGGATGTGTAGGTTTAAAGTTCGCAGGAAGATCTCCTTTGTCCATACCATCATAGTAAGTAGCTTCTCCTCCCATGGTAACATCACCATCATAACCCATGACCTCCGTATTAATCGCGTAAGTATCATCCTTGTCGTCACCACCCACTGCATAATCAGTAATTTTTTCTCCCGGAGGAATTCTCCAGGCTTCCCAATAAGGAATATCCTTACTTTGAAAACCGATATCGGAAACCACTAACTTTGTTCCAGCGTCATTTTGACCCGTGTTTACATTAGCATTAACTTTTTGTATAACCCATCCGCCTTTCGTGTCATCTGATTTTTCTGTAAGCTTCCATTGAATGCCCCATGAAGATTTTCCACAATCATTCAGATTAGGGCCATTATTAGTAACATACCCAAGTTTAGGAACTTTTTTAGCTGTTGAACACCTCCTCAATTTCAATGAACTATCCTTCTTTTGCACCTTATCCACCCCCTTCATTTGCAACATCTGCAACTGCTGAACCTTCTTCATTTCCTCTTCCGGCAATTTTTCCAATTGTGCAATTTCTTTGCGATTCAAACCTGCCGATTCTGCTCCGTTCATCGCAGATAAATGTGCCATTGTATGATTAGAAAGCGAGCTCAGCAACGATTGGCGATTGATGCGTTTGTTTTGTACCGAAGCACCCTGCTGAACCGTATGTGTCAACTCATGCGCCAGCAAACCAGCCCCTTCTTTTGAGGAAGGTTGATACCGACCTTGGTTAAAAAATATATCATTGCCCACAGTGAATGCATGTGCATTCAGTTGCTGGCTCATCTGCACTGCATGGCTATCTGTATGCACACGAACGCCACCGAAGTCTGCGCCAAAACTGGATTCCATGACACTCTTTGTTTGCGCATCTATTCCTGAACCACCACCTCTTTTGCTTTGAATCTTAGACTCGATATCGGCCGGAACTATAGCGCCATCACCGGAAAATTGAATACCTAATGATTTTGGTTGTACCAATTGATCTTCCTTTTCACATTCAGTACATTTTGCCTGTATGGCTTGTTGATTTTTTTGC
>JBBSBD010000493.1:0-3388 GCA_038251675.1 Chitinophagales bacterium
AAAAAAGTGAATGCTATTGTGCTGGATAAAACAGGTACGATCACAGAAGGTAAGCCGGAAGTAGTTTCTATACAATGGAAATCGGGTGCAGGCGAAAAGGAACTTTCTGATTTACTTTTTAGTATCGAGCAACAATCAGAACATCCGTTGGCAGAGGCCGTCGTTCGCTACTTCCAACAACATAATGTACAATCGCTTATCCTCGAACATTTTGAAAGCATCACGGGCAAAGGCGTGAAAGTAATGTATGCAGGCAACAACTATTTTTTGGGCAGTCCTGCATTGCTTCTGTCCGAAAACATTCATGTTGAACCTTCTTTGCAGACGAAAGCTAACGAATGGCTGAACAAAGCGCAAACGGTTATTTGGCTTGCAGATAAAGAAAATGCCCTGGCGGCTATTGCCATTGCCGATAAAATAAAGGCAACATCAGTTGAAGCCGTGAAGGAACTACAAGCAGCAGGTATTGAAGTGTACATGCTTACAGGCGACAATTCATTTACAGCCAAGGCCATTGCAACGCAGGTAGGTATCCATCATTACAAAGCAGAAGTGCTACCGGCGCACAAGGCAGATTTCGTAAAGGAATTACAGCAGCAGGGAAAAGTGGTGGCCATGGTGGGTGACGGTATTAATGACAGCAATGCTTTGGCACAAGCCGATGTGAGTATCGCCATGGGCAAGGGTAGCGACATCGCTATGGATGTGGCTAAGATGACCATCATATCATCCGACCTTTCTAAAATTTCACAGGCCATAAAATTATCAAAACACACTGTTGCAACCATAAGACAAAATCTGTTTTGGGCTTTTATTTACAACATCATCGGAATACCCATTGCAGCAGGCATTTTGTATCCCTTTACAGGCTTTTTGTTGAACCCGATGATTGCCGGTGCTGCCATGGCATTAAGCAGTGTGAGTGTGGTAAGTAATAGTTTGCGGTTGAAATGGTTAAAGTTATAATGCCAGTAAAATAAAACTCTTTTCCCTGATAATATAAACGCATGCAGGTCATTCAGCCGGAAATAGGATTAAAAGCAATATGTATGAATTATACAACCTATTTCAAAAATTGTGTAACGATTTTCATTGTTCTTAATTTATCTTTACATTGATGAGGTGTGGAAGGACTTTAAAAATAAAACCAAAGCAGCTATTAACGTTCTTGAACACAATTTAGGCGAGTTAACAATCATTTTTTTAAAACAAGGATATTATAATCCCTGATGAAAATAAATTAATTAATTATTTAACCCTTTAAAATAAAACTAATGAAAGAAAATAAAAAGGGAGCGTTGCTCCAAAACGTAAAGTCCAACTCCCACGAAAATATGGGTACAGCAACTTACGCCTGCCCAATGCATCCGGAAGTTACCTCAGACAAGCCAGGTAAATGTCCTAAGTGCGGAATGGACCTGGTCAAGAAGAACTAACTACACCGGTCAAAAGCGAAACTGAAGAACGGTCAAAAGCGAAACTGAAGAAAAATTTAATTCAATCAAATAATTATGAAACTAAAAAAAATGAATTCTACCATGTTTGCTTCAATGTTTATACTGGTAGTGTGCTTTACAGCAAATAACTCCTACGCACAAACAAAAGCTGACTCTCCTATGATGAAGGATGGTTGCATGATGAAAGACGGAAAAATGATGTGCATGAAAGAAGGAAAAACAATGCCTATGCATAAGGTCGTGACCATGAAAAATGGTACTAAATGTAAGGCCAATGGCAAATGTAAAATGAAAGACGGAACCAAAATGAAGATGAAGGAAGGTGAATGTATGAATATGAGTGGTACGATGTCTAATTGCAGAATGATGATGAAAGATTCAAATACAGGATCCGAAATGACAAACCCAAAACAGGATATGGCAGCCCCCTATACTTGCCCCATGCATCCTGAAGTTATGAGTGACAAACCCGGCAAATGCCCTAAGTGCGGAATGGATCTGGTTAAGAAAAAATAAAACCGAATCGCGCAACAGCGAAACTGAAGAACAGGCAATCCTGATACCTGAAATTATCGGGAAAGAAAAAATAATTAAAATAAAAAATCATGGAAAATTCAATTAAGCATACTTACCACATCGGTGGTATGAGTTGCGGAGGATGCGCAACAACAGTTAAAAATAAATTGTCCGCTGTTCCCGATGTAACATCCGTAAAAGTTGACTTGGCAAAGAAGGAAGCAGAAATTACTTCTTCGCAACCAATTAAAGCGGATAAGTTGCAAGAGGCGCTGAGTCATACGGGTTATACAATATCTGAACTTAGAAATCCAGTAACCCTATAACATCTCATTCCTGAATAACAAAAATAAATAAAATGATGCACAATAATTCCTGGAACTGGACTATCGGATAGGGAATGGGATTCAACTGGATTATCGGTTTTATTGTTATTGTGGGAATTACAAACACATAAATTATTTCATTAGTAAATTAAAAAAAGGAGGGTAAAATGGATATGGCAAACGATCCGGGGGCATATGGTATAGGATTTCCCTGGCATTACATTTATGGCTTTATTATTCTGTTTTTTGTTGCATTACTAATTTTTAAGTTGGTAAAACGTAATAAGAATCGAGAATAATAATCTGCACATTATGACTACACATTATGACTACGCTTGTAATTCTTGCACTGGCGTGACCTTTAAAATTTGTTGCGCAAGTATTAGGTTTAATTTAAAAAACAAAATAACATGAAACGAAGCATAAACAGTTTATTAGGCTACACCATTAAAGGAACAGATGGTGAAATTGGAAAAGTACAGGAGTTCTATTTCGATGACTACACCTCTACCATTCGTTACATGGTTGTAAAAACGGGAGGATGGTTTTCCGAAAAAAAAGTTTTGATTTCGCCCGAGGCTTTTCAAAATGTTGATTGGGAGTCAAAAACAATATCGGTAAATCTTACACAGGAAAAAATAAGGAACAGCCCCGATATTGACACGGATAAACCTGTTTCAAGACAGCATGAAGAGTTGATGCGGGGATACTACTCCTGGCCCGGCTATTACGGATACGGGATGTACGGATACGGATACTGGGGGCTTGGCAAGTGGGGTTATCCGGTAATTGAAGAAAGCGCGGAAGAAAAGGAAATGAATGCGACAGAGCATACGCATGACAATTCGCATCTACGAAGCACTCATGAAGTTAAAGGTTATGATATTCATGCAACCGATGGTGACATCGGTGAAGTGGATGATTTTATAATTGATGATGCAACCTGGAAAATCAATTTTCTTGTTGTGGGAACCGGCAACTGGTTTTCGGGAAAAAAGGCACTCATTTCACCTGATAGGATAGACGAAATAGATTGGGAAACCGGTGCCGTGATTATCGATACTACCATGGCCCAGGTGAAGAGCAGCC
>JBBSBD010000494.1:0-3380 GCA_038251675.1 Chitinophagales bacterium
GAAATGCATGGCTATCCTTTAGACACAGCAGGATCCGGAGTTGTCAAACTACTTACTGATACTAACGGCGATGGAACACCAGATAAATCGGTAGTCTTTGCCGATCACTTAAAATTACCTACCGGTATTATGAAATGGAAAAAAGGAATACTGGTAGTAGATGTTCCGGATATTTTGTATTTCGAAGACACCAATAATGACGGGAAAGCAGATGTAAAAGAAGTAATGATCACAGGGCTGGCGCTAACCAATCCACAGCATATCGCCAACACACCCATTTATGGTTTGGATAATTGGATCTATGTGGCACACATGGGAATTGTCACGCCGAAAGTATCCATGGAATTCAATGATACGGGCACCAATGTTCGATTTGCCAATTACCCTTTAGCAAAGCAATTGCCGCGCAATGCGGATGGAAGAAATATCCGCTTCAAACCAGGAACCCATGAGTTGGAAATGCTATCGGGCGAATCTCAATATGGTCAAACCTTTGATAATTGGGGGCATCAATTAGGCACCAGCAATGCAGACCATTTATTTCATGAAGTAATTGCCGCAAGATATCTTCAAAGAAATCCTGATTTGCTTGTTTCAGAATCAGTGGATCATATACCTGATCACGGTGAGGCAGCCGAAGTATATCCTATCACTAAAAACCCGGAGCATCAACTACTGACCGATGTAGGAGTGATTACCTCTTCGTGTGGGGTTACATGGTACCAGGGTGGTTTATTCCCGGATAGTTTTAACAACGTTACATTTATTGCAGAACCGGTACACAATCTTGTTCATGCAGATCGCATCACAGATAAAGGGGCTACATTCAATGCCGCAAGAGTTTACCAGAAGAAGGAATTTCTTGCTTCCACCGATGCGTGGTGCAGGCCGGTTCAATTTTATATTGGCCCCGATGGCGCCTTGTATGTTATAGATTATTACCGCGAAATTATTGAACATCCCGAATGGATGAGCGATAGTGTAAATAATTCCGGCGCTTTATATAATGGATCTGATAAAGGAAGAATTTACCGGGTTACTCCCATTAATGCTGCTGGAATGAACTGGTGCAGCAATATTAAATTAGGTAGTGCGACGGTTGAAGAACTTATACAAACATTAACCAGTAATAATATCTGGTGGAGACGAAATGCGCAACGCCTGTTGCTTGATAAAAGAGATTCTGAAACGGTTTCAATACTTCATAAATTTTTAGATACAACGACATCTCCAACGGCCATTGTGCATGCCTTGTGGATTCTCGAAGGTTTTGGTGCAACCGATGAAGCAACCTTAAAAAAAGCTTTTCAAAATCCGGTTGCGGGTGTTCGTGAGAATGCGATAAAAATTGCAGAATTGCATTTGCAACAAATGCCACAACTTGAAAATGACCTGTTATCTCTCCAGGCGGATACCTCCGCAAAAGTCCGCTACCAGTTGCTTTGCACTTTAGGAAATTTGAATGATGCAGAAGCTGAAACAATGCGACAAAAATTACTGATGAAAGATATAGAAGATAAGTGGGTACAGGTGGCGGCTCTTACATCTTCGGCAGGTAAAGAGTATGCATTAATTGAAAAAGCTATTCCAGTTCTTTCCGCTACGGCTTCTGCCGGCAAAACGCTTTTCTTTCAAAATTGCGCGACAGTTATTGGTTTATCTCAAAGAACCAATGATATAAAGAAACTGTTGCTGCTTGCAACGACAAATAATACCAATGCTTCAGCGTGGTGGCAGGCAGCTTGCCTGGATGGGCTATCAAAAGCTATACATATAAAAGGACTTCCGGAAGGAGATTTTACAAACGAAAAGCAAGTCTTGTTTTCAAAATTTAACAGTGCAACACCTTCTCCTATAAGAAAAGCTTCTCTTGATCTTCTCAGTCTTACAGGTATTCAAAAGAATGCTGAATGGAATGATGCCGTTACATCAGCAAGATCCGTAGCTGCGAATAAACAGGCTGATCTTAATTATCGCAATGACGCTTTGCGGTTGATAGCATTTGAAATGAATAGTAACGATACAACTCTACTAGAACAGGTCATTACTCCAACAGAACCCGAAACATTACAGCAAACAGCATTATACACTCTTAATGAAATATCTGAAAAAGCGACTACAGACTGCATTTTAAGAAACTGGAAAAACTTTACCCATGATTTGCGTGATGCAGCCATAGAAATATTTCTTTCCTCCCCTTATAGCATGAACGCATTGCTTGATGCTGTTCAACAAAAACAAATACAAGCCACATCAATTAGCTGGCCACGAATGGTGAGCCTGATGAACAACGATGATATAGCTATACGCAACCGTGCAAGAAAGATTCTTGCCGGTGCAATTGAAGATCGTAATGTGGTCTATAAAAAATACGAGCCGGCATTATCAATGAAGGGTGATGCAAAGAATGGCCTTGCGGTGTTTCAGCTGGTATGTACCAGTTGCCACCAGGTAGGTGGCCAATATGGAAAAGCTTTTGGTCCTGATCTTGCCTCCATTCGTAACCGGGATGCACAATTTATTATGGCTGATATTCTAAATCCTAACCGCTCTATCGCTGATAAATTCGAGATGTGGACTGTTATTAAAAAGAATGGTGAAAAACTATCCGGTATTATTGCTTCGGAAACACCGGCTACAATTACATTGCATAATATTGGTGCGCAGGAAATCATTGTATCACGCAGTGATATTAAAACGCTGGAAGTCTCGGAAACTTCGGCTATGCCTGTTGGTTTGGAAGCTTCTGTATCAGTAAAAGAAATGGCCGATATATTGGCATTCCTTAAAAATATTCATTGAGATTTTCCAGCTAAGGGATAATTGATAAAATCTTGCTACCTGTGTTGTTGGATATAATTCGCTATGGTTCCGACGGGTGCAATCCATAATTTGTTTGCGGGATCCATTGCATAAGCAATTAATTTTCGCAACATAGTTAAGCGTGTGGTTTGTTCACCGCTATCAGCCATTTCATGACCAGCTAAAACAATCCATTGGCCATTCTTCCTTGCTTCCTGTAACAAAGGCAATATTTGCTCAAAATCTTTACCATCGCTTTCTATTCCTGTTATTTGGGCAAAGTCAGTAAATGCAGGATCATTGGCAGTTTCCTCAAGAAAACCGCGACCGGTAATAAACATTTCGGCAATCAATGGAACATAACTTTTCGTATTAACACCGCGGCCTACAAATTTTTGTCCGCAGGGATAAGCAAAAACTTTTGGTTCAACGCCAAGTAATTTTTTAATAGCACTATTAGCTTCCGTTAATTCATTTCGCATACTATCAAGTGTATAGTTTTCTAATGCATGTGTTCTTGACCATACAAAATTTCCTGAGCAGGGATGATATAAAGAATGGTTCCCTATCTCATGTCC
>JBBSBD010000495.1:0-3370 GCA_038251675.1 Chitinophagales bacterium
CAATGTCGAGCTTATTTCCATTTAAATCTATAACAATAGAGGACGTAAGGTTTGACACCACACAGGTTGGCATTTATTCGCTACTTAACAATATACTTATTCCTGCCATAAAGAATTATAAAATCAATTTTACAGGCGGCTTACACAAAAGTTTAGGCATATACCTCAATAACTATTTTAAAGCAAATCTTAGTAGCGAGGATGTTGAATTGGTATGCTTTTTAAAAAAATTAACGCTTGTTAAAAGAGATACACTTACAGAGAATGTATCGCTCCAAAGAACTTATGGGCAGGTAAATTTTAAAACTGAAGTTTTCCTTCGCTCAGGCGGGAATTTCTATGCTGCATTCAAAATTGATACTGTATTAACCGAAAGCGTAAGCCTGAAGAAAAAAGAAGTTGCGGATGAAATGAAAGATTACCTGCTGATGCCCACATTAGCACTTTTGCAAAAAGAAATAGAAAGTACGTTGTGGGATAATATCATTAAGAAAAAAGTTTTTAGCAGAACCGATGTATATGAAAATTACTATAACAAACGCTTTAATTTACCCGTTTTGAATCAACCTTATAAAAGAGGAGTTTATAAAACATTTTCTGAGTTTAGAAATAATACCCCTTCCATTACCGATTTTAAAATACTTAAAGGAAAACTAAAAACAATCTCGCTGACAGACAAGAATGGCGATTACCTGCCCACCATAAAAATGTTTGGATATAGTGATGGTGAAAAATGCTGGATTTTAAAAGGTAACTATTCATTCCCATTGATAAGAACCGGTAATGGTTTTGAATTTTTCTTTACCCTCACTGCTAATTTAAAAGTATTATTAGCTATTGATATGGACACAGGTGAAGTGTACTAGGCTTATATGTGATTAATCAAACCGTAAATAAATAAGTCTTTGTAATTTAATAGAAGCTCCCGGTTCAATCTCAAATTCTATTCTCAATCAGACAAATCAGCATATAAAAAAATCCCTTTGCAAATAAACTTGCAAAGGGATTGTAATTTAATTCTAACTCACAACAGGAATTAATATCCCATATCACCCATTCCACCACCGCCCATTGGAGGCATAGCCGGCTTATCTTTTTCAGGCCTGTCAGAGATAACACATTCTGTAGTTAGCAACATGCCTGCTATAGAAGCAGCATTTTCTAATGCAATACGCGTTACTTTAGTTGGATCAATAACGCCTGCAGCCATTAGGTTTTCATAAACCTCGGTACGTGCATTAAAGCCATAATCTTTTTTGCCTTCTTTTATTTTTTGAACAACAATGCTGCCTTCAATGCCACTGTTGATCACAATTTGGCGTAAAGGCTCTTCAACAGCGCGCTTCACAATTTGAATACCAGTTGTTTCATCTTCGTTTGCACCTTTCAGTTTTTCCAGGCTTTCGATAGCACGAATGTAAGCAACACCACCACCGGCAACTATTCCTTCTTCAACAGCAGCTCTCGTTGCATGCAAAGCATCATCTACGCGGTCTTTCTTTTCCTTCATTTCCACTTCGGTAGCAGCACCCACATATAGTACAGCAACACCGCCGCTTAATTTAGCAAGACGCTCCTGTAGCTTTTCTTTATCGTAGTCTGAAGTAGTAGACTCGATTTGTGCTTTTATCTGGTTAACTCTTGCGGTGATATCTTTTTTTGCACCTTTACCGTCAACAACAGTTGTGTTGTCTTTGTCTATCGTTACAGAAGAAGCTTCACCTAAATAAGTAAGGTCAGCATTTTCTAATTTGTAACCTTGCTCTTCGCTTATTACGATACCTTTTGTAAGTACTGCAATATCCTGGAGCATTTCTTTTCTGCGATCACCAAAGCCCGGAGCTTTTACGGCAGCAACTTTCAACGTGCCACGTAATTTATTTACAACCAAAGTAGCCAACGCTTCACCTTCGAGATCTTCGGAGATGATCAACAATGGACGGCCGCTTTGTGCAACTTTCTCTAGTATATGAAGAATATCTTTCATTGAAGAAATCTTCTTATCATAAATAAGAATGTATGGGTTTTCCAATTCTGCTTCCATTTTTTCGCTGTTAGTCACGAAATAGGGAGAGATATAACCTCTGTCAAATTGCATACCTTCAACAACTTCTACAGTTGTATCAGTGCCTTTTGCTTCTTCTACAGTTATAACACCTTCTTTACCTACTTTAGTCATGGCCTGTGCAATGAGCTTACCAATCGACTCTTCGTTATTTGCAGAGATTGAAGCAACCTGCTCAATTTTGCTAATGTTATCACCAACAGATTCCGATTGCTTTTTCAAATGCTCAACGACAGCTATTACAGCCTTGTCAATACCACGCTTCAAATCCATGGGATTTGCACCGGCAGCAACATTCTTGAGACCTTCGCTTATTATTGACTGCGCCAAAACAGTAGCGGTAGTTGTACCATCGCCCGCAATATCTGCGGTTTTGGAAGCTACTTCTTTTACCATTTGAGCACCCATATTTTCAATTGGATCTTCAAGTTCAATTTCTTTGGCTACAGTTACACCATCTTTGGTAATACTTGGTGCGCCAAATTTCTTTTCAATTACAACATTGCGTCCCTTTGGGCCCAGCGTCACTTTAACTGCATTGGCCAGAATATCGACACCCCTCTTCATTTTGTTGCGGGCTTCGATTTCAAAAAATATTTGTTTAGACATATTATTTATTATTTTAAAAATTTAAAAAAATGGTTTAGCTAACTTTCATCAAAATATCCGACGCTCTCATAATTAAATAATCTTCGCCTTCAATAGTAATTTCAGTTCCGCCATATTTACCATACATAATGGTATCGCCCGCTTTAATGGACATTGGTATTAAGTTGCCTGTCTGCTCTGCGTATTTTCCTTTTCCTACTGCTACTACTTTGCCTTTTTGCGGCTTTTCTTTTGCAGTATCAGGAATAATAATACCACCTGCAGTCTTTTCTTCTGCTGCATTTGGTTTAACCAGAACTCTGTCATCAAAGAGTTCAAATGATTCTTTTGCCATAATTTTTAATTTTTTTGATTTTGTAATTTGTACCAAAGGTCAATATGTCTTCTTATGAAGACTCCCTTTGGAGGGATGCAAATGTACACGAATAATTGTACCAAAGACTGCAATCAGTTTTGTTGACAGGTTTAAAACAACATATGACACTTTGGACTCAAAAGAACACGTCAAAATTTCACATAAAATTATTACACGCCTGTTTTAAGAATTGAGGTCATTCTAGTGTTAAGTTAAGTATAATTTGACGTATAATTATTATATATTTGTAAAACCCATTACAAATGATACGTTATACAATCAAATTAACAAAGACAGAAGTAGAGGAACTTAAAGTGATAATAAACAAAGGTTCCCATACA
>JBBSBD010000496.1:0-3368 GCA_038251675.1 Chitinophagales bacterium
GAAGGAAACAAGTTTCTGCCGGCCAGGATTTCAAGCCCGAAAGTTTTTACAAAATCTGCATCGCCGGCCTTTACACTTACTCTAAAAGCTTCATCTTCCAGCCTGTTATCGTACCGTGGCCCGGTGTTCCAGTTATTATCTGATGAGGGGGCAGCGAGGCACTGCGTTACATTGGAAACACCGGAAATTTGCTCCAATTGATTTTTTAATGTTTTTGCCTTGAACCCTTTTTCAGGTGCAGGCAACATCACTATCGCATCTTTATTAAAACCAAGATCAGAATTTTTAGAATACTCCATTTGCTTCGCAATCACAATTACGGCTATCAGCAATATTTGCGAAATAGCAAACTGCACGATGATCAGGCCGCGACGTGTGTTTAAGCCGCCTGCAGACTTTTGTATTCCCTTATTTTTCAAAGCCTGTATTGGCCGAAATCGTGATAAAATAAGACCTGGATAGGCACCGGCAAAGAAGGTAACTACTGCGCCCAGCAAGGGAATGAAAAGCAATAAACGCCAGTTTGAAAATAGCCGGATGCTCATTTGCGAATTGAACCAATCGTTTAAAACAGGCAATACTAAAAACGATAAGCAAATAGCGATAACGAAAGACATGCTCGTTATCAAAGCTGTTTCAGCAATAAATTGCCAGAATAGCTGGCTTTTTTTCCCGCCCAAAACTTTTCGTACACCAATTTCTTTTGACCGGCTGAGAGCTTGCGCCGTGGCCAGGTTGATGAAATTAACGCATGCAGAAATGATGAGAAAGAGCGCGATGAACGATAATATCCACAGGTTCTTTTTATCCATAACACCACCATACCTGGAATCAAAATGAATATCAGCCAATGGCTGCAATTTATAATGATGTACATTTTTATTTTCAGGCCGAAACTTTTTAACGTAGCCTGCAAGCACATCTTCTACCCGCTTAGGGTTAACATTTGGGCGAAGCAATACATAACAATTCATAGAGCTTTCAATACCGCCCCACGCATCAATATCGCTTGCGAGCCATTCATTATATTGTTTTAATGTACTGTATGAAATATAAATATTGCAATCCTGGTCACTGTTATTCGGAAGGTCTTTTAAAACTCCGGTGATTTTCAGGTCAATCTTGTTGTCCATTCGAATAGTTTGGTTGACCGGGTCCTCTGTACCAAAATATTTTTCAGCAAGCGATTTAGTAATGATGGCTGTATTGGGTTCGGTTAATACCGTAGCCTTGTTTCCACTCAATAAAGGGAAATTAAAAATTTGGAAATATTCAGTTTCCGCAAAAGCTACTCCCTTACTTTCCCGGAATTTTTTAGATTCTGTTTTGTCCTGGAAGCTAATAAGTATATCATCAAACGTCGCAATACGTGCTACCTTTTCTGCGTAATCATAATCGTTGCGAAAAGCCTTGCCGAGTGGCGAAGGAACACCTGCAGTATAAGAAATGTTATCGCGGTGCTGCTCAGTTACTATACGGTAGATACGATCAGCATTTGCATGGCCGCTGTTAAAACTTAAATGATATTTTACAAGGCTGAAAATAAGAATGGCACAGGCAATGCTCAGCGCCAGTCCCATTACATTTATTAATGTATACGCTTTGTTGCGCCTAAGTTTACGGAACGCAATTTTCAAATAATTTTTAATCATGGTACATTTTTAAAGATGCCCTATACCTTCCCGTTAGAACGACTTCATCAGAATTTCCGATTGTTCATCTTAATCAATCTTCGCAATTTGCATTTCACCAATGTGCAAACCTTTATTTATTACTGCGCTTCCTTTGTATTCAAGTTTTGCTTCTCCAAAAGCGGTTATTTTGATTTCATTAGTGGTGTTCACGTGGAAATCGGATTCACCATAAGCCGTTATCCTGGTAGTATTACTCACAACATCAAGGCTGTTGATTTCACTTTCGCCATACGATGTATATTTTTGATGATCTATCCAACCAGATTTTATATCCAGGATACTTTCACCATATAATGTGGTTTGCAGTTCTCCCAGGTTTACTTCTGCTAAGATCACATGGGACTCACCGTAAATTTTTAACCTGAATTTATCTCCCGTCAAAGGGCTTTTGCAAACCTGCGTTTCTTCGCCGCGTACAGAGAGATCATTCATTGTTTTATAAGTCACGGTCGCAGTTACAACAGTTCCATTATAGATTGAATGTTTTTCCTTATATCCATTATCATACGTTTTTTTATTTTTAGTGACCTCCTTTGCGCCGTCTAAATAAATGCGCAAGGTCTTGCCATTTACTTCAATATTTATTTTATCGTTACTAACTGTACTGTGTTCAATGGTTACACTTTCTTCATTTCCTTGTACAAAGTTGACTTCTATGTACGGGCTTATTATTACTTTATCGAAAGGGTTAACGGCGGTCGTTGTTTGCGCAGATGCAGTTTTCAAGATAAGAACTGCAAGTATTGTTATATAATATTTTGATTTTTGCATGTTATGTTTTTTAGTTGTGAATTGCTCTTTGAATTTACCCGCTGTTTTAGCTTTTTAATTAAACTCGAGATTAATGTGACCACTTCCTGCATGCACAGTCACGGGAACACCGCCTCCATTAAGTGCGCCATTTACGGCATCTTTTTCCAGGCTGCCTTTAAAATTTTCCATTGTGCCGGTTGAGATTTTCATGGCACTTAATTTCAAATCAACTGCTGCACTTTTAGGAAGTTGTAAATTCACCCTGCCTGCGGAATTATTTATAGAAATAAATTTTCCAAGGTTGTTCATTGACACATCGATGTTTCCGCCACTAGTGGAAGTTTTAAGAGAACAACTCAGGCCCTGGAGCGAAACATTTCCACCGCTGGTTTGCGCAGATAAATCTCCGTCAATAGTTTCCCCTTTTATATTTCCGCCGCTGGTTCCTACTTTGATATTACCTTTTAAGCCCTCTATTTTTATAGACCCACCGGAAGTGGACATGTTGATATCGCCGGCTGAATTTGCCGCATCAATATTTCCCCCACTTGTAGTGAGATCAAGATCGTCTTTGGAACTCCTCAGGTAAATGTTACCACCGGAAGTTCTTCCTTTTGTTTTGCCTTCCAGGTCATTCAATACCAAATTACCGCCGCTCGTTGAAAAATCTTTTTTTCCAGTAAGCCCAGTCAGTTCAATGTTTCCACCGCTTGTTTGTAAATCTGCGTCGGCGGTTTTAGATATATAAATTTTGAAGGAAAAGCTCAGCGCTTTTTTCCAATCAGTAATTCTGTGTTTTGGTTTAGCCGTAGCAGTAAGCTTATTATTAGTTACGGAAACGGTTAAATCATAATCATCCTCTATCCTGCTTTTTATTTCATCATCGGAAAGTGCCTTCTTCCAATTATTATTCTGGTTTAC
>JBBSBD010000497.1:0-3367 GCA_038251675.1 Chitinophagales bacterium
CGATAATGCCGAGGCATATTTTAGTTTCGACAGTAAGTACATTATATTTCAGCGTACCGATCCTAAAAATGGCATCATGTGTGACCAGATATGGATGGGAAAAATTCCTGAAACCGCAGATGAGAAATTTGAGCCAAAACTTGTAAGCACCGGCACCGGACGCACAACGTGTGCTTATTTTTATCCCGATGGTAAACATATCTTATATGCTTCCACGCACCTCGGTTCAAAAGATTGTCCACCAGTTCCTGACCGGGAAAAAATGAAAAGGTATATATGGCCAATTTATGAAAGCTTTGATATTTTTAAAGCTGATACAAGTGGCAATATTGTACAGCGGCTTACTTCAACCAAAGGTTATGATGCTGAAGCGACGATATCACCTAAAGGCGATAAGATTTTGTTTACATCTACCCGTAATGGTGACCTTGATCTATATACTATGGATCCCGATGGAAGAAATGTAAAACAAATAACGAACTTGTTAGGTTACGATGGAGGCGCATGGTTTAGCCCGGATGGGAAAAAGATCGTTTGGCGGGCGAGCCGCCCTTCAACTAAAGAAGAAGTTGACGACTACAAAAAACTTTTGGCGCAGGGGCTTGTGGCGCCTACATCCATGGAAGTCTGGGTTGCCAATGCCGACGGAAGCGATGCACATCAAATAACTTTTCTTGATAAAGCCAACTGGGCTCCGAACTTTACACCCGATGGAAAACATATCATATTTTGTAGTAATCATGAATACGCAAGAGGATTTCCTTTCAATATGTACATTACCGATATTGAAGGAAAAGGGTTGGAGAAAATAAGCCGTGATAACGGATTTGATGCATTCCCAATGTTCAGCCCGGATGGTAAAAAAATAATTTTCAGCAGCAATCGGAATAATGGGGGAGGGCATGATACCAATATTTTTATCGCTGATTGGGTGGAGTGATAAATAAAAAATTGGAGCGATGGAAATTGCCTGATGTACTATGCGGGTGAAACGGCTGATCCGACTGGGTTTGGTAACTTAGAATATTCCTTCTCTTGGCTGGTAATGTACAACGACCTGTGGGCAAATGGAGGAAAATAACTTGAACAGAAAAAAAGAAGTTTATATTTTCAATTGGTCAGATAGAGGAAATTCCTTCCTGTTTTAATCGCAGCATAATTTCTTCAATCAGAAGATTGCCGGATAACAATATTTGATTACTGCTGTTCAATAAGAACATAAACGGAATTGCTTTAATATTATATTTCGAAAAAATGTCTTCATAATTTCCGGGAAGATTTGAAAGATTTTGCCAAACCATCTGTT
This sequence comes from Chitinophagales bacterium, assembly GCA_038251675.1. Classification (GTDB taxonomy): domain Bacteria; phylum Bacteroidota; class Bacteroidia; order Chitinophagales; family Chitinophagaceae; genus Ginsengibacter. The sequence goes on from JBBSBD010000497.1 coordinate 1,307, forward strand.
CTTTCACAAGCGCTTCTTTCCATTTCTCAAAGTCATTATCACAAGAAATGCTCACTATAGAAATTCCCTTTGGATAATAGGTATTATAAAACGATTTTAATTCCGGTATTTCCTGCCTGCAGGGACCGCACCAACTGGCCCAAAAAACTATTAGCGTCCCGTTCTTCCCTTTTACATCTTGTAATGAATTTTTTTTACCTGTTGTATCCATGTATCCAAAATCTGGAAAGACGTTGGCTGTTGTTAGTTGTTTAGCGTGTGCGATAAATTCAATAAGTTTTTTGCCTGTAGGTGATTCTAATAATTCTTTATCAAAAATGTTAGCTAAGTCCTGTAATTCATCAAGTGTAAAATAATTTGCATTATTCCAGGTATTGCTAAGCGCCTGGAAATTTCCCGGATGCCGTTTAATTATTTTTTTAAAATTGGTTTTATACTTCTCAAGTAAACTATCTTTTTGTTTTTTGTAAGTAACTAAAAGCGACGTATCGAAGGTTTCCAGAGCGGAATTAATTTTCGCATTCATCTTATAAACTTTATCGGGAGGACTCATTAAGTCATACTTAAAAAGAAAATCTGTTTCTTTAGAGCCGATAAGTTTTAATCCATTTTTGCCTTTGGCATCACCTTCAATATCCATTACCGCATTTTCTAAAATGAAACCTCCGTACAACGCTGGTTTTTCTTTGGTAGATAAATATTGGTTATTAAAACTGAGGGGTGATGTTATTTTAGTAATTGAATCAATATAAAAAATTTCGGTAGCCCAGGCAGGTTCTATCAATTGGGTGTCACGTCTTAAAATAAAAGTTTCATTTACATACTCAGCAGAATCAATAGTGGGCCATTTTGGCTGGCCTGCAGTATCCAATACCATTACACTCATGTAAACTTGATCTGCGGGAATGTTTTTGACATGGCCTGTTATTTCATAGCCCCGGTGTTGGATTTCTTTTTGGCTGTTAACACAGGATGTTAGCAGGAATAATATTGCAAACATTGATCTGCTTAAAAAAGTTATCATGATTACTTTGCTGTGATGAAGTTCAAAGGTAAATATATTCGGGACCTAAAATGAATAGATAACCAATTAGATTAACTCGATTACTTCGCAATTTTTTATCTCACTTCCATCAATCACAAACCGAATCACCGTGCGAACTTTTTGCCATCCCTGCTTACCTGCTGCACCAGGATTCATGTGAAGGCATTGTAATTTTTCATCGTACATTATTTTCAAAATGTGGGAGTGCCCGCTAATGAATAACTGCGGCTTATGAATCAATATTTCTTTTTTAGTTTCAGCATTATACCTCGGAGGATAGCCACCGATATGGCGTATCAATACTTTCACATCTTCACACATAAACACAAGTTGCTCCGGGTAGATGTTTCTGATATCGTTTCCATCGATGTTTCCGTATACACCACGAATCCTGGTCTGGCCGGTCTGACCGTCCCCGGTCTGACCGTTTAATTTATTTGCAATTTCAACAGAACCAAAATCTCCGGCGTGCCATATTTCATCACAATTCTTAAAATGCTCAAAAATACTTTTATCCAAAAAATTATGTGTGTCAGAGAGTAGTCCTATCCTTGTCAATTGAAAGAAAATTTTAAGGTGTAAATTTACAAGGCAAATAATTCACAATGCCTTTCTTAACCCCTAAATTCCCTAAGGGGACTTTTGGATGATCTCATTTTATAAAAACATAATTTTTGAAAAGTGGCTATAAATTGGAAGAACAAGATCTAAACACAGGAATTTCTTAATTCAATAAACATGCCTCACTACCATCAATCAGGTTCGATTCCTCATAAGCGTCACACGCAATTCCGCAAGCCCGATGGAACTTTATATTCGGAACAGCTTTTTTCTACTGAAGGGTTTTCGTCAGATTCATCATTGTTGTATCATACACATCCTCCTACACAAATAATAAAAACAGATCATCCGCATTCCGTAATGCCGGAAATTGCCGAAGAAAAAATGCTGCAGCATCGAAGCTTTCAGGGGTTTAAAATTCACCCTGAAAAAGATTATCTGAAAAGCCGGAAGCC
>JBBSBD010000498.1:0-3349 GCA_038251675.1 Chitinophagales bacterium
CTGGAATTGCTGAAGCCTTATTTTTTTTCTGTCCTGCGCATCCGTGACATAATCTATGCGCTTTGCCGTGAGCGGGCTGGAAAGCGAGTCCTTTAAAGGAGTAATGTCGGTGATAAATATATTCAGCAGCGAATCCATATTGGCTATGCGATCTAGATCAGTTATGTCAGTAACTTCTATCTCAAGTTTGTTGCCTTTGCCAAGGTCAATATAAAACCGCCTGTGAACAATAATATCCCCGGGAATTTCGAAAGCCTTATCAGCATTATCACCCGATTGAGCCCAAAGTTCTGGAGTGATGCTTACTAAAAGCATCAATACAATAATTATTTTTTTCATTCTATTTTAGTTTGGAGAATTTTTAGTTTTTAGAAGAATAACACCCCCATTCCTGGAATCGCCGGCAGGATTTACATAAACTTCCTGGTTGGCAAACTTCAATTGGAAAGAATGATTTTCAGTTTTGTGTGTCGCTACTATCTCTTCTATAGGATCACCCAATTCATTTATATGCACAACACGTAATTTTTTCTTAGCCGCCACAGGAGATGAGATGGCTGATTCTGTATCAGCCGGGTTTGCAGCAGGGTTGAGCATTTCAGGCCTGGCAATTTTTTCGCTAACCTTCCCGATCTCAGCATTTTCTATCTTCAACATTTTATTAGCAACTGTAGTGTTTATTATTTCGCGACTCTTAATCGAACCCAAGGCTAATTTCCGTTTCACATGTAATGAAGAAGTAACTGAGATTGAATCTTTATATGTGGGCAAAAGAACGGGCGCTGTAAATTGAATTTTTTGTTGCTCCTGAATATTTTTTACTATTAAAGGTTCCTTTTTATTTGACAAAAACCATGGAGTAAGAAGCGCCGGCAGAAGGCAAGCCGCCGCTGCCCAATACCAAAAAACTTTTCTACTGACGGGTTTCTTTTTTAACCGGCTGTGAAGTTTATCCCACGATGCCTCTTTATTGAATGTTTCACCTGGCAAATTCTCCAATTGCTCCAATTTGCCTTTCCAGTGAAAATCTTTATTGGGATTTTCGTTTTGCATATTCTATATCGTTTTGTAACAACATTTTTTGTAACAATATTTTTCCTTTGCTGAATTGCGATTTTGAAGTTCCCTCTGAAATGCCCAGCAAGCCTGCTATTTCTTTATGGGTCAATCCTTCAATTACATACAAGTTAAAAACCGTACGGTAGCCAACAGGTAATTGAATTACCACGTTGAAAATTTCTTCTGCGGACAAATTGTTAAGAGCTTCTTCCTGCAGAGGTATTTCTTCAACAGAGGCTTCAGTTACCATATTGAATACATTCTTCCTGCGTAAAAACATAAGGCATTCATTAATCATGATTTTTTTAAGCCATGCGTATAACCCGGCGTCTCCCTGGTAAATAAAAGAAGAAATTTTTTTAAAGAATTTATAAAAGCCGTCGAGCAGCAATTCTTCTGCGTCTTCTCTGTTTTTTACATAGCGCCTGCATACCAGCATCATTTTTTCTGCCCACTGATCAAAGAGGTATTTCTGCGCAGCTACGCTACCCTGTTTCGCTTCATTAATCAGTTCTGATGTTTCCATGTAAAGATTTCCAATATTGCAATGGTTTATAAAAGTACAAATGCAGCTTGTAATAAAAGGGTTGCCTGCCGATAGTAAATTAAATTTTTCAAATCTAAAATTAAATGCAAAACAAAAAGCCATCCCTTTCGAAGATGGCTTTTAGATAAAATACTTGTTACGAATTAAGCGGCATTCAATTCCGCAATCTTTGCTCTTATCTTACCTTCAAGCTCTGCAGAGAGTTCCGGGTTATCAACCAGCAATTGCTTTACGGCATCCCGGCCTTGTCCAAGCTTTGTTGTATCATAACTAAACCAGCTTCCGCTTTTTTGTATAATTCCCATTTCCACACCCATATCAATTATTTCACCGGTTTTTGAAATACCGCTTCCAAAAATGATATCAAATTCAGCGATACGAAATGGCGGAGCCACTTTATTTTTTACCACTTTCACTTTTACACGGTTTCCTATTGATTCATCACCATCCTTTATTTGAGCCATGCGACGAATATCCAGGCGAACTGATGCATAAAATTTTAAAGCATTACCACCGGTAGTAGTTTCAGGATTTCCAAACATCACGCCGATCTTTTCTCTCAACTGATTAATGAAAATGCAACAGCAATTTGTTTTGCTTATGGTAGCGGTTAATTTTCTTAAAGCCTGGCTCATAAGCCTTGCCTGCATACCCATTTTGCTATCTCCCATTTCGCCTTCAAGCTCGCTCTTGGGGACAAGCGCCGCAACCGAATCTATCACAACTACATCGAGCGCTCCTGAAAGAATTAACCGATCGGCAATTTCCAATCCCTGCTCACCATAATCCGGCTGGCTTATTAAAAGATTGTCAACATCAACACCAAGCCTTCTTGCATACATGCTATCAAACGCATGCTCCGCATCAATTATCGCACACATCCCGCCTTTTTTCTGTGCTTCTGCAATCACGTGAATTGCCAAAGTAGTTTTACCGGAAGATTCCGGCCCGTAAATTTCAACAACTCTTCCCTTCGGCAAGCCTCCTATTCCTAAAGCGACATCAAGCCCGATTGAGCCCGTTGAAATTACAGCCTGGGGTTCCTGCGAACGTTCATTCATCATCATCACACTTCCCTTTCCAAAATCTTTGTCAATCTTGTCTATAGTCAGCTTAAGGGCCTTTAATTTCTCTGAATTTTTTTCGGTTGCTTTATCTGCAGCTTTTTCTGTAGTTGCCATATTATTATTTAAAAATGATAAATTGTTGTAAAGTTATGAGAAGCGCGAAGATAGATATTATTAGTTATCAACACTAATATATTTAGCATTTTATGCGAACAATTTACATTGTAAAAAATAATCCGTTCAACGATTTCATATTTGTAAAGGAGTAATTTTTATTAAGTTTGTTTCTTAATATTCTTTGTATGAAAAAAATAATTCTGTTGTTCTTGGTTTTTGCTTCATCATTCACCTATGCCCAGGTAAAACCGGTTGCAAGAGGAAGTGTTTATGGAGCCGAAGTAACCAACAAGAATGTAATAAGCGTAGCCGAACTTGAGAAGAGACTTGAGTCCGAAAATCAATTTAATGGAAATGTAAAAGGAAAAGTTGTAAGCGTGTGCCAGGAAAAAGGCTGCTGGATGAAACTTGCAAAAGAAGATGGAGAAAATATTATGATACGATTTAAGGATTATAAATTTTTTGTTCCTAAAAATATTGCGGGAAAAGAAGTCGTATTAAGTGGGATGGCAAAAAAGACAACTACCTCAGCGGAGATGCTCAGGCATTATGCAAAAGA
>JBBSBD010000499.1:0-3316 GCA_038251675.1 Chitinophagales bacterium
GATTTTCCTTTTACAGATAAACAGTGCTGTCAATTAGCGTTATATTTATTTGCCAATCCATACACAAGCTTCTATGAAGCAAGAAATATTATCAACAATTTTAAAGTTTTCCCATCCAAACAATATGTTTTGAATTCTCTGGAACACGAGTGTTCAATATTTCTTACAAAAGGCAACAATAATGAAGATACCCTTTTAAAAGCATTCAATTCCAAATTTGCCGTGTGGTTTATTGTTTATTCATTCCCTACAATAGCCGAAATAAATGAAGTTGTTGATATTTATCAAATCCCTAAAAAACATTTTTTAAGTTTTATTTTGGAAATGTTAACTTGTAACAGTTTTGGGATTGATTTAATGACAGACTATTTATCAAATTTCGATTCAATACTTAATGAGAATGAAATAAATGAAATACTTGACTTGTATATCCTTAAAAAAAACCAAAATCAATTAACTGCAAACCCTAAAAATGGTATTCAACTCCAACTCTTTAATTATTCTTCATAAGCAAATGAAAAATCTATCCAGCACATAAGTGTGTGTTTTGATAGCATTAACTTGTTAAAGCTTTATTTTAAAATCTTTAAATCACATCCATCATTTCAATTACGTTTCTCTTTGTACTTTCACTCACACTGGTATATGTTTGAGTAGTTGCTAGTTTCCTGTGCCCAAGTATCTTACTTGTAGTATAAAAATCACGACTTAGCTCGTGTAAAATTGAGGAACATGTATGCCGGGAACAGTGAAAAGAAATAGATTTATTAACCTGAGCCAATGCCATGATGGTTTTAAGCAGCCTGTCAGTGTATTGAATGCAGTAAACCTTAAATACGGGCTCCTGAGGCATACCTTTTAGTGGTAAGTACTTCAAAGCTTTCTTATTAAGAGGTATATTCTGCGAATCCTTTGTTTTATGCTGGCTAAAGATGACATAGGGTTTCTCCGTATCTAAAAACAGATTTGAATGTTTCAGATCCTTCAGATCACGGTAACGCAATCCGGTAAAACAGGTAAACAAAAAATATTGCAACACTGCTTTTAAATTCCTTGGTAATGAACCTGCATATAGAGTTTCCAATGATTTTAATTCTTCTATGGTAAGGACCATCCTCTGCCCTTCCGGCTTCCTTACCTTTATGTATTTAAGTGGATCAGACTTCATTAGACCGATCTGATTAGCTTTATTAATGAAGGTTTTTAGAAACCGGAATGCCTTCCAGCGGGTATTCGGATTATTTTCGAGCGAAATCATATAGCTATCATAACGCTTCCAAAAAAATGGGTTAATTTCATTAAAGGGTAAAGTATTACAGAACCTTTTTAATTTCCTTGCCTGACTTTCATACATCTTTATGGTATCAGGAGCATATGTATTCCCAAACTGTATTATATCATCTTCAATAAAGCTGAAAATATCTTTAATATTTTTAGCACCCGATCTGAATATCTGCTCAAATTCGTAAACACTGATCAATTCATCTTCTTCATCTGCAGCAATGCGAAGTTTCTCCGCTTTCATACGATACCTCGCGATGTCGGCATTTATTGTATTCCAGTTTGGACATGTAGTATAGACCTCCTGTTTATTTTGATTCCACATTTTCTGAGGAATGAAATGATTCAACGTAAAATATTTTACTTTGCCATTGATATTTGCATAAAGATAGATGGGATTTAGGCCCTTAACGGTTGCACGGTCTGTGCGTAAAATGAATTTTAAATGAATTCTGTTAATTTCTCATGGCCTAAATTGTTAATCAAACAAAAACCCGTTTGAAGGGTGAGATTATTTCTGGGGGTTGTTTATCATGTAGTCATTTAAAGATTGAGCTAATATCCTTCGCTGATCTGAAGTTGTTTTAAGAATGCCATCCCTCATAAGACCTTTAATAGTATCATGTGCCCGGCCTAGTCGCTTAGCGACTTGATTAATTGAAAAGGTTTCGCCTGTTAAAGCATTTGCAGCTTTTTCGTTTTCAAACCGATGCAAGCATTTCATGATAATATTTTCCAGTTCTTCTTCCGAGAAAAGAGTCACAAATACATTTGCCACTTTAATCATTTTTTAGAATTGTACTTATTTTACTTTTTGAAAGTGGATTTCTCATTATCCTATTTTTACATTCTCTTCCATACACCACCAAATTAATTTCAATTTTTACAGAATCCAAATAATTGAATAAATAAAAATATTTTCATTGTGATTTAGAATTACTCATCAATCACAAATGTGGATCACAAAAGATAGTTTTGAGATTTGTCATTTCAGAAGGATATCATTTCTTCAAGTATCAAATTTCAAAAATATGAACAAATTTGTAGCCTATAGGCTTCATTAGTAAAATTTAACTATCATATCGCTTACAGTAGCAAAAATTCAAACTCAACAAAAAATGACAACTGTAGAACATTCATCAAATTTGTATAATTTGGCAAAATATCAGCTCCTAAAAAAGAGATCTTCTATGCTAATGATGAGCTTGTATTTTAACTTATGAGCGAATAAAAAAAATAATATACGAATTTTACCGTCTAGATCTTTTTTTGATTATCTTTGACATAGAAATTTTAGTTTTTTGGATTGTTTCCACCATTTTTCTACCACATTAAATTTTATACGCTTAATATGCTGTAAATTAACAAGATATGAAGCTTGTTCAATTCCAGTCGACACCACCGCAAGGGACTTAAGGACTGAAAGAAATTTCAGTCCTTTTTTGTTTTAGCGGTCTTATAAACCATGAAAGGATGGATTATCAGGGATCACGGATCACACTCAAAAGCTGTGGAGACGTTATTAAATAACGGTTATTTCAAAAAAGACATTCCGCTCCTGGGCGTGATCTCTTTTTATTGGTAAAGAATATATTAAATCCTATAGCCTTTTTTCGCTATAACTAGGCATTAGGGTTTATTGCCTTGAATTTACTAAATATTTATATTGCGTAATCTTGGACGACCATTTATTATAGTATCGTAATAAACCAGCACCCTCTCATCGGAATATAAAACATCAGAGACCAGGATATTGTTGAAAATAGCTTTTTGCAGTATAATTACCACCAAAAGAATCATCTTTAACTTGGCCAAGTGGAGAAACAAATCTTCTCCTGATGTGACTGGAATAAAACCAAAACATCATAATTAGGGTATTTCAGATAAAAGAGGACGGCAATAACCTTATTCTCCTATTGAACGGCTTTTGCCAATTCTCCCGGAGTATCTGGCAGTGTAATAATTTGCTTTGTCCCGGCATCCAACAGTATCATTACAGGGGCAGACAATATGAAATAATCATTGGCTACCTTGC
>JBBSBD010000500.1:0-3302 GCA_038251675.1 Chitinophagales bacterium
CGGAATTTTCAACAATGCTTCCCAAACCTTTACCTGGAAAGGTGTTCCCTTAAGATGAAGTTTAATTTCGCTTATGTTACTCCAGTCCTGCGTGAAGATATACAAGGCATTTTGTTGAATGAGATCTACCATTTGTTTTAAACGTGCATTTGGAAATTCATGTTGAAGATGTTGCAAGGCTTGTTGCTCATCATCCGCAAATGCCATGTGACATATACCACGGGAAGTGGACGCTATTAAGAGTTCGCCAAAAGGGCTTTCAGCATAGCTATAATTAATGGATAAATTTCCGCCACCGTTTTTAAATTCACCGGGAGTCATTCCTTCAATTTTTACAAACATATCATGAAGACGGCTTGTGCCGGAAAGGCCAGTGTCGTACGCTGCATCGAACAACGTTGCCTGCTTATCTTTTAAAATATCTCTTGCATGCTGGATACTTATATATTGCAAAAACTTCTTGGGACTTACGCCGGCCCAATCTGTAAAAAGGCGTTGAAAGTGAAACGGGCTCAGGTGTATTTTTTCAGCTACTTCTTCAAGGCCCGGCTGGTTTTTAAAATTGCTTGTAATAAAAGCTATGGCTTCTTCAATCCGTTGGTAATTTGTTTTATCCTGCTCTTTCATAATTCCTAAATTGATAAAGCAAAAGTATCATTGAATATGCCCGCTTCCTACCCGAAACTTGCTAACTTTTATGCGATCTAATTCACGTTTCTTGAAACTATTAAAAACTTTTATTCTTCTTTTTTAAAAATGCTTTTAAGATGGCGTGCTTACATTACAAATTTTTCTCTTTCATATTTTCAATTTACTTTGCTTGCCCATAATTTATGATAAGAGAAAAAATTTTAGTGATAGGTGCCTCAGGGCAGATCGGGGTAGAACTTACTCTCGAATTAAGACGAATATACGGAGGAGCGAACGTAATAGCATCGGACCTGAGAGAAGAGAACGATTTACTAAAAGGAACCGGCCCTTATGTAAGCCTGGATGTAATGAATAAGGAAATGTTGCATGTGCAGGTGATAAGGCAAAACATTACTCAAATTTATCTGCTTGCAGCCATACTTTCCGCAACCGGGGAGAAAAATCCGGCCCTTGCATGGCACCTGAATATGCAAAGCCTTTTACATGTTTTGGAAATTGCCAAAGAAGAAAACCTTCAAAAGGTTTACTGGCCAAGCAGTATTGCGGTTTTCGGGCCCACATCTCCCAAAAGGAATTGCCCCCAACAAACCATTATTGAGCCAATAACTGTATATGGTATCAGCAAATATGCCGGTGAATTCTGGTGTAATTATTATCACCACCGATACGGAGTTGACGTAAGAAGCCTTCGTTATCCTGGCCTGATTAGTTATAAGAGTGAACCCGGTGGTGGCACAACAGATTATGCTGTTGAGATATTTTACGCAGCTCTTGAAGATAACAAGTATACCTGTTTTTTACAGAAAGATACATTCTTGCCCATGATGTACATGCCCGATGCCATAAGAGCAACCATTGAATTGATGGAATCTGAAGCCAAAAAAATTACAGTGCGCACTTCTTACAATATTTCAGGCATGAGTTTTTCTCCAAAAGAAATTTCAGCTGAAATTGAGAAGCAAATGCCTGGCTTTGAAACAATCTATAAGCCTGACTACCGGCAACAGATAGCCGAAAGCTGGCCTCAAAGTATTGACGATACTGTTGCCGCTAAAGACTGGAAATGGAAACCAGCTTATGGCCTCTCTGAAATGACAAAAGACATGTTGAAGAATATGAAACCATCTCTTAAATAGAAAGCCTTGAATGGGTGATATTTATTTAAATTTATTAATCCATATTTGCAATAAAACATTTTTTAACACCGAACGTTTTCTCTTCGCTAACCAAAAGATCAAAAAATATATATGAAAAGAATATTAGTATCACTCACTCTTGTCGCAGCCTCAATTTGTGTAACCAAAGCACAAAACAATCGCCTTGGATTAAAAGGTGGCCTCAATGCTTCAAGCCTTAAAACAACAGGCGGTGGAACAACTTTTAACAGCGACTCTAAAATTGGATTTTATGCCGGAGCATTCGCACAGTTGGGCGTTGCGCAAAACTTTGCCGTTCAGCCCGAAATTATGTACTCGCTTCTTGGAGCCAGGTATAAATTTAGTAACGTAACTGTGAACAGGAATTTGAGTTACATAAGCGTTCCGCTTTTAGTATCCTATATTAAGGAGGGGCTTTCCATTGTTGCAGGTCCGCAAATAAGTTTTTTAGTAGCTGCCAATGACAAAGGAACCAATATCTCCACCGATATAAAATCTCAATTTACAACCACGGAAATTGCCGGTGTAATTGGCGCCGGATATACTACCATCAATGGCTTTGGTTTCGATGCCCGCTATCAACTCGGCCTTACAGATATAGCAAAAGGGAACAGTTCAGGTTTCAAATTTAAAAATAATAACTTCCAATTTGGAGTGCATTATCTTCTCCATCGCTATTAAAAAAATATTTTAGAGAATTGTTAAGCCCGCATAATGCTTTTTGCGGTTGTCTTTGCGCAGGTTATTATATGCCAAGCACATCCTTCATAATAAAAATTCCTTTTTTATCATGAATAAATTCTGCAGCCATTAAAGCGCCTGCAGCAAAGCCTTTGCGGCTATGAGCGGTATGTATTATTTCAATATTATCTACCTCTGAAGTATATTTTACTGAGTGTGTACCTGCTGCCGGATCTATTCTTTTACTTGTAATTGAAAGCTCGCTGATATTGTTTGTATCCGTGTTAACCCAAATCTTTTTTTGTGATGAGTTTGCGATAACCTGCTCTGCAAGAGAAATGGCCGTTCCGCTAGGCGCATCTTTTTTTTGTGTATGATGCGTTTCTTCAATCCGAACATCATAGTCTTTGTGGGGCTTCATCATTACAGCCAGTTTTTTATTTATCTCGAAAAAAATATTTACACCTATGCTGAAGTTTGTTGTCGTTAAAAAAGTGCCATTGGCTTCCCTGCATTTTTCTTCTATCATTTCTTTTTGCTGCAGCCATCCTGTAGTTCCGCACACTACCGGCACGCTCGCATCGAAGCATAATAATATATTCGTGACTGCACTTTCCGGAACTGTAAACTCTATGGCAACATCTGCTTTTTGAAGATTTTCTTTCGTAAGGTCACCAAAGTTTCCATCATCAATCTTGAGTACCACTTTGTGGCCTTTATTTAAAGCAATTTCTTCTATTGCCTTTCCCATTTTTCCATATCCTATCAAAGCGATATTCATATCATTAAATTGAGAAGTAAAAATAGAACATA
>JBBSBD010000501.1:0-3300 GCA_038251675.1 Chitinophagales bacterium
CCTAATTCTTCAGGACGCTTAGGTTGAATACCTCCGTCCATCCAATGCAATTCCACCGGCCCCTTTGTCTTACTTGTTTTTGGAAACCTTATCGTAACATGGCTTGATGGCGGACAACTTTCAGGGAAATAACCTCTTTGAAATTCGTCTACATAAACACTTCCTACACTTGCCTGAACCGAATTAATATATCCCAGGTCAAGTACTCTGAAAGCGGGTTCAACAATATGGCAACCCATATCTCCCAATGCACCGGTGCCGTAATCCCACCAGCCGCGCCAGTTGAACGGAACCAGTTTTTCTATATATTCTTTATAGGGCGCGGTGCCCAGCCACAGATCCCAACTTAGTTCCGCAGGAATGGGCGCTGAAGCTGAAGGCCAGGGAATTCCTTGCGGCCATACAGGCCTGTCTGTGAAACAATATACCGTATGTACATCACCGATTACATCTGCATCGTACCATTCCATTAATTGTCTCACGCCATCTCCGGACGCTCCCTGGTTTCCCATTTGAGTAACAACTCTGTATTTTTTTGCAGCATCCGTTAACGCACGGGCTTCATACACATCATGCGTTAGAGGCTTTTGCACATATACATGTTTGCCAAGTTGCATGGCTGCAATCGCAGCAACTGCATGGGTATGATCTGGCGTTGACACTGACACTGCGTCTATGTTTTTTGATTCCTTATCCAGCATTTCCCGCCAGTCTTTATAAAACTTTGCTTTCGGGAAATTTTTGACAGTAGTTGCGGCTCTTCTGTTATCGACATCACACAGTACCGCAATATCAGCTTTACCACTTTTGTAAAAATTTGCAATATCACTTTCACCTTTTCCTCCAACACCTATTGAAGCAATCGTTAAGCGGTCACTTGGCGCCAGGAAACCTTTTCCTCCCAATACATGACGCGGCACAATCATAAATCCCGCAGCCGTTAATGCGGTATTCTTCAGAAAGTTTCTTCTTGAATTGTCTACAGGTAATTTATCTTCTTTTTCTTCCATAGTTTTCTTAATTCCTTTAATTAAATTATGAAAAATATTTTCTAAATGTTACGTTTCTTTAATTCACCCACTGCATGATCTACAGCTCTTGCCGTCATTGCCATATAAGTGAGTGAAGGGTTTACGCAATTTGCCGACACCATAAAAGAACCATCCGTTACAAATACATTTTGCGCATCCCATACCTGGTTCCATTTATTTAAAACAGAAGTCTTTTGATCATGCCCCATACGTGCCGTTCCCATTTCATGGATACCCCTTCCTATAGTGCCATCACCGTCGCGTCCTTTTACATTTTTAACGCCCGCGGCTTCCAGCATTTCAACGGCATCGTTCTGCATATCAATTCTCATTTTTCTTTCATTGTCTTTCCATTCTGCATCAAATGCTATCACGTTTAATCCCCATGCATCTTTCTTTGTCTTGTCAAGAGTCATTTTATTTTCATGATAAGGAAGTATCTCTCCAAAACCGCCAATTCCCATAGACCATTGCCCGGGTTCAGCCAATGCATCTTTAAAATCACCGCCTATTGACAATTCAGCAACATTCCGGCTCCAACCTGACCGGCTTCCTCCACCCTGGTATCCAAACCCTCTTATATAATCTCTTTTGTCGCCAAATAGATTTCTATACCTCGGTATATAAATTCCATTAGCACGGCGCCCGTAAAAATATTTATCATCATAACCATCAACCGTACCGCCGGCGCCTACTCCAAGATGATGATCCATTATATTATGGCCAAGTTCTCCGCTGCTGCTGCCAAGTCCGTCAGGCCATATATCAGTGGCAGAGTTCATCAGTATCCATGTACTGTTGAATGTTGATGCATTGAGGAAAATAACTTTTGCAAAATACTGGTAAGTCTTTTTAGTTTCACCGTCAAGTATTTCTACACCTGTTGCTTTTTTTGTATCCTTATCGTATAAAATTTTCGTTACAATAGACCATGGCCTTACCGTAAGATTTCCCGTTGCCAAGGCTGCAGGCAACGTAGAAGATTGCGTACTAAAGTAAGCTCCAAAAGGACAACCAAGCCAGCATTTATTTCTATACTGGCAATTGGTTCTGCCAGGTAAGGGCTCAGTGATATTTGCAGTACGCCCAATGATCATTGTGCGTTTATTTTCATAATGCTCTTTTACCCGGGCGGCCACATCTTTTTCCACACAATTCATTTGCATAGCAGGCAAAAAATGACTATCAGGTAATTGAGGAAGGTTTTCTACTGAGCCGCTTACTCCTGCAAATTTTTCTGCGTAAGTGTACCATGGCTCGATGTCTTTATAACGAATAGGCCAGTCGATCGCAATGCCATCTTTTGCATTTGCCTCAAAATCTGCATCGCTCCAGCGATAGCATTGGCGGCCCCACATAAGTGAGCGGCCACCTACATGGTAACCCCGAAACCAGTCCATTCTCTTGATCTCTGTATATGGAGATTCCTGGTCATTTGCCCACCAGTCAAGGTTCATTTCATTCAGAGGATAATCTCTCTTGAGCACCGGGTAATCCTCTATCATCTTCTGCGTGCGGCCTCCACGATGTGGAAATTCCCATACTCCTTTTGTGGCATTTACATAATCTTTTACATGCTTGATATCCTTCCCTCTTTCAAGCATAATAGTCTTCAGCCCTTTTTCAGTCAGTTCCTTTGCTGCCCAGCCTCCTGAAATTCCGGATCCAATTACAATTGCATCGTAAGTATTGTCTGCCATATTTTTTTAATTTATAGTTCTTAGTTTAGAATAATAATAACCTTCTAAAATTAAAGCCTTCCCAAGTCCCCTTCAGGAGATTCAGAGGCTTACACATCACAAGTCATTACTGCTGCCCTTAAAGAAGCAATTTTATCTTCTCCTATAGGAATAAACTCCTGGGCCACATAATCCTTAAAACCAGTTTTTAAAATTGCTCTCATTATTGCGGGATAATACAATTCCTGTGTCTCATCTATTTCGTTCCTGCCGGGAACGCCGCCGGTATGGTAATGCCCAAGGTATTGATGATTATCCTGTATAGTTCTTATAACATCGCCTTCATCAATCTGCATGTGGTAAATATCGTAAAGCAATTTAAAATTTTCCGAGCCAACTCTTTTACAAAGTTCAACGCCCCACGGTGTGCGGTCACACATATAATCCTTGTGATTAATTTTGCTATTCAACAATTCCATCTGAACTATAATATTGTTCTTTTCTGCCAGCGACATTATTTTTTTCAGCCCGTCGGCACAGTTTTTTAATCCTGTTTCATCATCCATTCCATTACGGCTGCCACTAAAGCA
>JBBSBD010000502.1:0-3287 GCA_038251675.1 Chitinophagales bacterium
CCAAAGAGAATCAAAACAATAAGACTCCCGGCTATTTTTTTTATTACAGGAATTTCATCCATTGGTATGTTCACTTTTTACAGTCAATTGTTTCTTAACCATAATAAAAATGATAACGAACAGGTAAATGTAATAGTCGACGGCAAATAACCGCTGCCATAGTCCTTCCAGATCGTTGAGTATATTATCTTCCTTCACAAAAAAACGGAAGTTGAATAATACCATGATCACCAAACCCGCAATCAACACTATCCACGACAAGCTGTGAAAACCCGGATGTGTGGTACGGGGAATGATTTTTTTCATTACCAGGGGTAAAAATATCAGTGCAATAATACCAATGGTACCAAGTATACCGTGAACAACAGCCGAATTGGTTGCCGTATTGCCAATGTGATCGGCCTTGAATAAACCCGAACCGATAAATTCGCCCAAACCGTAAATGATTATGAGCCAGGAGGCAAGTTTAACATAAATGGTTTCGGGTAAAAATGCTTTCCTCAGGCTAAATCCAAAATAAATAAATATAAGCCCCAATACTATCCACAGCGACGATACAATATTGGAAACCGGGCTTATGGTTGCCCCCAGCGAACTCATGGTATTAAACAGCTGGCTGTAACCGGGATAATAGTTTCCAAACACAAACAATACCACAAAATCACCGGCACAACCCACAACACCGGCAAGTGCTCCCCAAATCACGATGTTGCATTTTACTTTATTCATAATCAGGCTTTATAACTTTTGAAATAATTGCCGGAACCCGAAGCAGGTCATAATCATCAGGGTAGATAAGGTATTTATTGGACCAGGCAGGCAAGAACTTTTCCTTGAAATATCTCAGTCCTTTGTAATGCGAAAATGACCTGATTTTTTCATACGCAAATTTCATCGATTTTTCGGTAAAAGTATGGGGGTCATTCATGCCACTCATGGGAGCAAACCCCAGGTTTACTGCTGAATAGTTTTGAGATTTCAGGTATTTGAAAAACTCTATCAGGATAAAATCAAGAACCCCGTGAGGCGAATCATCCGTATTCCGTATCAGATCGTAAGTGCCTTCACCCTTCGCATAGTCGGGAATGATATTCAGGAAAGCGATAACCATTTCTTCCGCATTTTCGACCGTAATAATGGTTTGCTGTTTTAATTCATCCCAAACGAACATACCTTGTGAGAAAATAATTTCACTGCGTTCATTTGAATTCAGCCATTCGTCCGAAACAGCTTTCAGTTTCTGTATCAAGCCATCCTTCACCGGAGGAGTGTGTATGGTAGCCTTGTATCCCCGATCCGTTAATTTATTGATGGCATTGCGCAACGCTTTGTTTTTCCCACCTTCCAGGGTAAAAGTATTAAGGTCAACAATACCTTCCTGTCCGATGAACATATTCTTTTTCGAAAGCGATTTGTATACCGGCAGGCTTTCCTCGGGAACACGGTAAAAAATGCTTTTCAAACCATGTTCGTAACAATATTCATCGAAAAGCAGAATGCACTGTTTCATTTTTTCAGGGTTCTCTGCAACTGGATTTTCAAGCACCACGGCATAGTTGCCTGCAACCCGGTATGCGATAAAACTTTCAGGATCGTCGGGCGCAAAAATCAGTTTATCGCTATAGGTTTTAAAATAATCCATCCCGGATCTGCCATATTTTTTTACTATCTCCCTGGCTTTTTCAAAACCTTCAGGATCAGTATATCCCTTATAAATATATGGCATAATGATGGTATAGAATAAAAATGATATGGATAAAATCCCGCTGATATTTATTGATAGCAGAAATCCCCTTGCAAACCGGCTGTTGGGAACCAGGTCAGCACTTCCTACCAGGAAGAAATTCTGAAAAGTGTACCTGATACTTTGCCAGGTACTGAAATCTATATTAAAATGCCTTTTGTCGAGAAAATAAAACCCGATGGTTCCATACACCAGCACCGCCGCAATGCTCAGCATAGCTGTCCAGATTCCAATGGTGTGCATCCTTGGAATTCCTTTGATATGGTATTCTTTTCTTGAAAATACAAGTATTACAATCACCAGCAGGGCCACAATAGCTTCTTCGTAATCAATGGCTTTTGTTAAGTGGCCGATAAAGGAAACGATGCTCAGGATAAGAGCTATCCACCAGGCATTTCGCAATCCCTTCAGTAGAAAAACAGCAGTGAGAAGCATAAGTGCACCAGCCACCAGCACCAGGTAATTGGATGCATCTATAGCATCGAGAGGAAGAAATTCCCTTAGCCGGTGAACCCTTTCGTGAATTGCCGGTGTGATAAAAGAAATGATGTTAATAACACCTAATGCAAATAGTAAAAAAGAAGGTATTACCCTCATCAACAACTTGTTTATTTTCAGAAGAAAACTAAGCGCTCCGGCAAGCAAAGGTAACCAGAACTCAAAAAAGCGATACAAAAGGGTAATAGCTACGGCTTCGACACTGGTATAGCCAAATCGTGTAAGAACGAAAGATAATGAAACCTCCACAGCCCCCAGCCCCCGCATAAATGGTGAAACAAACAACAGAACTACCGTGGTTACATATCCCATCATGGCATAAAAAAGATCCGGGTGGATATTTAATGCCAGCATTCCAATATAAAGCAATGCAATGCAGGAAAAATCAATAATAAAGGAATTGATAATGGCGTATACCAAATACCGGGTCGTAATGGTATGATTTTGCAAATCTTCGAGAAAGACCTCCGACGCAGGATAAAACCGGGTTATAAGTTTGTATAAACGCCCCCTGTTCATAATGGACTTGTACGAAAGGAACAGGCTGAAGATAAACAAAAGCATTAACGCCAAAGCCAACCATTCTCCTTTACCTGTCAGCCCGTCGGCCATGGCATAAATAAAAATGGGAATGGATACTATTACCACCGTGGCTATTCCCACAAAGGCATAAATGGAAGAGGCAAAATGAATTTTTGATTTCGAAGCCTCATTCTTTTCAATATCGCCGGTAAAAAAGGCAAGAGAAGTTACCCCGCCGGCCGGGATAAAAATGCTTATAAAGTTACGTTTCAGAAAAAGCAGTATAGTTGAACCCAGGGGCACATTACTGCCAACTGATGCAAAAACAAACTTGTACATTGTTCCCTGCGCAACCAGGTAAAAAACTGTCAATGCTATTCCCGCTACAATATACTGCCATTGCGAACTGAATAATATACCGCTAACCTGGCGAAGCTCCGAACGTTCATGTTTTATAAACCATGTACCCAGGGCAATAAAAAGTGCTGTCAGCACAAACTGGGCAATCAGCTTACGGTTTTCA
>JBBSBD010000503.1:0-3279 GCA_038251675.1 Chitinophagales bacterium
AATGAAAAAAGTATTATTTGTTCTTGCCGCTTCTGCATTTCTTGCCGCTTGTGGCGACAGCGCTACATCTTCAGAAACAACTGTAGATTCAACAGCAACAATGTCAAGCGACACAACTATGATGACACCTGCTCCTGCTGACACTTCATCTACAATGATGGCTGATACAACAAAGATGATGGCTGATACAACAATGAAAAAATAAGACAACTAAATAATACTTAAATATTTTTATTTGGCAGGCAATCTAAAAGCCGTTTCTTTATCGGGAACGGTTTTTTACATACCTAACCCGGAATTGTTTTGGTTAGGTATTTTTAAGCAATTGTCGGGACTATATCGCGCGTCGGCAAAAAATAGATTGGTAGTTTCGTTTCACTTTCTTATTTTTGGAATCTTATGCAAAATGCAAAAGCATATTTCTCATTTTACTTTAGCTATTATTTTAAAAATAGCCCGGGAAGCTTTTGTTACCATTGAGATTAAAACTGATAACATAAATGATCCCGGCTAAAAAGGCCGGGATTTTTTGTTTAATCGATTTGCTGATATAAAAATGAATAAAAGAATTTCAATCCAGGGATACGAAGGCAGTTTTCACCAGCTAGCTGCCCGCCAGTTTTTCGGAAAAAATGTAGAAGTGATTTGTTGCTCCACCTTTAGGGAGGTGATAAAAATAGCAGAGGAGCGGGATCAAAGTGACGGAGGTATTATGGCAATTGAAAATTCCATAGCCGGAAGTATATTGCCCAACTACAATCTTCTGCAAAAAAGTAACTTAAAAATCATTGGAGAAATTTACCTGCATATAAAGCAGAACCTCCTGGTAAATCCGGGTGTAAGTATCGAAGATATCCGGGAGGTGCACTCTCACCCGATGGCGCTGCTTCAGTGTACAGAATTCCTGGAAAAACATAATTGGAAATTAATTGAAACCGAGGATACGGCATTAAGTGCAAAAAATCTTCATCAGCATCGAAGCAAACATATTGCGGCTGTGGCAAGTAAGCTGGCCGCGGATCTTTTTCAACTGGAAACTATAGCGCCTAATATTCATACACTAAAAAATAATTACACAAGATTCCTGGTGCTACAAGTGGCTGAAGTTGCAGAAGAAATAATGTATGCTGACAAAGCATCTATCATTTTCCAGACAGATCATTCGAAAGGAAGCCTTGCAAAGGTGCTTACAAAAATTGCTGAGGGCGATGTTAACCTTAGTAAACTTCAGTCAATGCCTATTCCTGGCAGCGATTGGAGATATTCTTTTCATGCAGATATGGAATTTGAAACCCTGGAGCAATTTCACGCGGTAGTGGAAAGCATAAAGAATCTCACTACAGATTTGAAAGTGTATGGTATTTATAAAAATGGCAGGTTTTCACAAACTTCAAAAAAGGATTCATGAAGCAGGATGCAGATGCGAAATCAGTAATAGCAGAAAAAAACAAATCAGCGGATGTTGATGGCAAAATTTCTGTTGCTAAACGTTTAGATAATATTGGCGAGTATTACTTTTCCCAAAAGCTCAGGGAAATTGATGAGTTAAACAAAGCAGGTAAACAGGTTATAAATCTGGGCATTGGAAGCCCTGATCTTCCCCCTCACGATGACGTTATAAAAGTTTTACAAGAAGAATCTGCCAGGCCCAACACGCACGCATACCAGAATTACAAAGGAAGCCCCGTTTTACGAAACGCTATTTCCCAATGGTATAAAAAGTGGTATGATGTTGAACTGAATCCAGACTCAGAAATATTGCCATTGATTGGAAGCAAAGAAGGTATCATGCATATTTGCATGACGTACTTAAATGAAGGGGATGCGGTACTTATTCCTAATCCAGGCTATCCAACATACCGGAGTGCGGCAAAAATAGCAGGCGCTACATTAATCGAATATATTCTAAAGGAGGAGAACAATTGGTTTCCTGACTTTGAGGAACTGGAAAAAAATGATCTTTCTAAAGTAAAACTGATGTTTGTAAATTACCCCCACATGCCCACGGGACAGTTACCTACAAGAGCTTTTTTTGATCAATTGGTTTTGTTTGCGGGAAAACATCAAATACTTCTTTGCCACGATAATCCTTACAGTTTTATTCTGAATAAAAATCCCATGAGCTTACTTCAGGCAGAGGGAGCGAAGGATGTAGCCGTAGAACTGAATTCTTTAAGTAAAAGTCATAATATGGCGGGTTGGCGCATAGGCATTCTTTCAGGCAATAAAGAAAGAATTGCAGAAGTGCTAAGATTTAAATCAAATATGGATAGTGGTATGTTCCTGCCATTGCAACTTGCCGCGGCAAAAGCTTTGGAACTTGGCATCGACTGGCACGATAACCTGAATGGCGTGTATGAAAAAAGAAGGTTAAAGGTTTTCGAATTATTGGAGTTGCTGGGCTGTGCATACGACAAAAAACAGGCAGGAATGTTTGTATGGGCTGCGATCCCTCCTGAATACAAGGATGGTTATGCCTTAAGTGATAAAATTTTGTATGAGGCAAATGTATTCATTACTCCGGGTGGAATTTTTGGAAGCGCCGGCGATAAATATATCAGGGTAAGTCTTTGCACAACTATAGAAAAAATTGAGGAAGCAATAAAGAGAATCAAGAATTAAGTTTTACAAATTATGAACGTAGCAATGGTTGGAACGGGGTTGATAGGTGGTTCGATGGCGATTGCATTGAAAGATAAGGGAATTGCAAAAAGAATCATTGGCGTTGAATCAAATCCGCTGCATCAGAAACAGGCCTTGGATCTGTCGTTGGTTGATGAAATAAACGACCTGGATGAAGCCGTCTTAAAATGTGATGTAATAATAATTGCTGTGCCGGTTGATACTGCTATAACATTAATTGGAAACATACTCGATAAAATTGATAAGCAAATAGTGATTGATGTCGGCTCTACAAAAAGTGTAATATGTGAAGCAGCTTCTAAAAATAAGAACAGGAGCCGGTTCGTAGCAACCCACCCAATGTGGGGTACAGAATATAAAGGCCCGGAAGCTGCAGTGAGGGGTGCATTCGTTGACAAGGCTGTTGTGATTTGTAATAGGGCTGAAAGTGACGCGGATGCTCTTACATTTGCTGAAAATATGTATCGAAAATTAGGCATGCACTTAATATACATGAATGCAATCGCTCACGATATTCATGCAGCTTATGTAAGCCATATTTCTCATATTACTTCTTTCGCCCTGGCGAATACGGTACTTGAAAAAGAAAGAGAAGAAGACGCCATATTTGAACTGGCAAGTGGTGGTTTTGAAAGC
>JBBSBD010000504.1:0-3275 GCA_038251675.1 Chitinophagales bacterium
CCGGTCGCGATGTCGCGGATCGAGATTGGCATGAATCTTAAAAATAAAACCGCTGAATTTATCTTCGCCGGGCTCAACCATTCTCGTGGTGACAGCCCTGTGCTGCGGCAAAGGCGCTATTTGAATAAATGTTTCCAATAATTCCTTAACGCCAAAATTATTAATGGCGCTGCCAAAAAACACAGGTGCTACTTTGCCGGCCAAATATGGTTTTCTGTCAAAATCTCCATACACACCCTCGATCAACTCAACATCTTCCCGCAACTGTGCAGCGTCTTTATCTCCTATTTTTCTTTGTAAAATATCATCATCCAGGTTTTCAAGAGGCAGGTAATCTTCTTCTGTAGCTTTTTGGTTTGGGTTGAAAATCAAGAGGTTTTTTTCGAATAGATTGTAAACCCCTTTAAATTCCCGTCCCATGCCTATGGGCCAGCTCAGCGGGTGCAGGCTTATATTTAATTCTGATTCTATTTCATCTAAAAGATCAAATGGATTTTTACCATCCCGATCGAGTTTGTTCACAAAAACAATAACAGGTGTATCCCGCATACGGCAAACCTCCACTAATCTTTTGGTTTGTTCTTCTACACCTTTCACACAATCTATCACAAGCACTACGCTATCCACTGCGGTCAAGGTACGGTAAGTGTCTTCCGCAAAGTCCTTATGGCCGGGTGTATCCAGCAGGTTCACCAATGTATTTTTATATTCAAAACTCATTACTGAAGTGGCAACTGAAATTCCACGTTGCCTTTCAATTTCCATAAAATCACTGGTGGCATGCTTTTTAATCTTGTTGCTTTTTACAGCACCCGCCGTTTGTATGGCACCTCCAAACAATAAAAACTTTTCAGTAAGCGTAGTCTTACCGGCATCAGGGTGAGAGATAATTGCAAATGTTCTGCGCTTTCCTATTTCATTATTATACTTGCTATTTACGCCAGGCTGCATATTTTTCTTTAAAAATTTTGGCTGCGAAGTTAACGAATGATAATTATCGTTTGAAAGTAAAGCAGCCAGCCCAGGTATCATTTAAATGAAAGAGAGGGGAATTATCATTCTTGAAAGGAAATTTAGGCGAGGATGTTTACTCTCTGCTGCTAAATAGCATTCCGTAACGCTGCAACTGAAGCTGAACAGCTAAAACTATTGCTGCTGTGCTTTAACAGCCCGTTTGCAGTAATACTTTTATTAACTATGTTGCTTCTTAATTTGGGGGAGTTTCAATCCTTGGATCTGTTCTTCTGCTAAAGCCAATTTTTTAGGAAATAATATTTTACCTTGATACTTATTCAAGGACGAATCAATAGCCACAATAGGAACTTTGCTTTTGTTAAGCTGTTCTGTCTTCTTCTCTATTTCTGTTTTCATAGTTGCAAGTTACTCATGCTGTGGCAAATTGTCTTATGAAGATAGCCCATTGTAAAAAACTTCGATAATTCTAATACACTTAACTCTATTGCCAAAAAAACGCGATGAGCGAATTGGTGTATTTTTACATTTTTAAGATCAACATTATGGAATTTAAACTTACAGAAGAACAATTGATGATACGCCAGGCCGCACGTGACTTTGCAGTTAATGAATGCCTGCCGGGTGTAATTGAAAGAGATGATTTACAAAAATTTCCCCGTGAACAAGTTATAAAACTTGCCGACCTTGGTTTTATGGGCATGATGATAAGCCCTGATTATGGTGGTTCCGGGCTGGATGCAATAAGCTATGTACTGGCTATGGAGGAAATAAGTAAAGTGGATGCCAGCACCAGTGTCTGCATGAGTGTCAACAATAGTTTGGTTTGCTACGGTATTGAAGCCTTCGGTTCTGAAGAACAAAAGCAACAATATTTAGTCCCGCTGGCGCAGGGGAAGAAAGATGGTGAATTATATATCGGCGCTTTTTTACTTAGCGAACCGGAAGCAGGCAGCGACGCCACATCCCAGAGAACCACCGCTGAAGAAAAACAGGATCACTATTTACTAAATGGAGTTAAGAACTGGATCACCAATGGGAATTCTGCATCATGTTATTTGGTTTTTGCCCAAACAGATGCAAGTAAAGGAAGTCGTGGCATTAATGTTTTCATTGTAGAAAAGAGCTGGTCCGGTGTAAGCGTGGGGCCAAAAGAAAATAAATTAGGAATCCGGGGAAGTGATACACACAGTATTTCATTTACCGACGTAAAAGTGCCCAAAGAAAACCGCATTGGGGTGGATGGATTCGGTTTTAAGTTTGCTATGATGACACTTTCAGGAGGAAGGATTGGCATCGCCTCACAGGCGTTGGGCATAGCTTCCGGGGCATATGAAAGATCGCTGGCTTATTCGAAAGAAAGAAAGGCTTTTGGGAAGGAAATAAAAAACCACCAGATCATACAATTCAAGCTTGCTGATATGGCGACAAGAATAGAAGCAGCAAGGCTATTGTGTTTCAGGGCAGCCTGGCAAAAAGACAAAGGGATTGACTATACAGAGAGTGCTGCAATGGCGAAAGTATTTGCAAGTGAAACCGCCATGTGGACTACAACAGAGGCTGTTCAAATACACGGCGGATATGGATACGTAAAAGAATATCATGTAGAACGAATGATGCGTGATGCCAAGATCACCCAGATATACGAAGGCACAAGTGAAATGCAAAGAATTGTAATCAGCAGGGGAATATTGAAATAATTATGGCTGTAAATACAGAAGCTTTTAAAAGGATCAGGGAAGAATTAGATAGCAAAAATGTTACGCTCGTTGCTGTTTCAAAAACAAAATCCCCGGAAGATATTTTAGAAATATACCATCTTGGCCAAAGAGATTTCGGTGAAAATTATGTGCAGGAATTAGCCGGGAAATACGAGCAACTTCCAAAAGATATCCGGTGGCACTTTATCGGTCATCTTCAATCCAACAAAGTAAAATATATCGCTCCTTTTATTTCGCTGGTACATAGCGTAGATAGCCAAAAACTTTTAAAAGAAATTAATAAAGAGGCCAGGAAAAATGACCGTGTTATTGATTGTTTACTTCAAATCTATATTGCAAAAGAAGAAACAAAATTTGGTTTGGACGAAGGGGAATTACACGAATTAGCTGGCACGAATTGCACGAATTTAAGCACGTACGAAAATATAAAAATCCGCGGGCTGATGGGGATGGCTTCGTTTAGTAATGATATGGAAAAAGTAAAGGAAGAATTTAGATTTTTGAAAACGCTATTTGATAAGTATTCCAAAGCTGATAATCAAAATACTGCATTCGAAATTTTAAGCATGGGCATGAGTGCCG
>JBBSBD010000505.1:0-3258 GCA_038251675.1 Chitinophagales bacterium
AGATGGCTGTACGTTTCCTATCCGTGAAATGTATAATAAGGAAGATGCTGAGGGTTTGTTTATGCTTCCTGAATCGTTCGAGAATGATGTTATTGAATCTCTTCAGATTTATGTTACTAATGAAGCAGAACATCAGCTTTTACAGGCAATGCAAAAAATGTCTGATGCATTAAATGATTTAGTTGAATTAAAAATACTCCCCAAAGACAGAAGATGCTTAGACTTGAAAATCTTCTTAATTAATTGCTTTGATATTCGCACTGGGGATCCAAGACCGGTGAAAGTAAGCCAGAAATTATTTAACAATCAAAGGTTGAGACATATTTCCGGGAGCAATCGACCGGCACTAATTTCATTTGATAAAACGAAAATGCTTTCGTGACATAAAAAAATTGGCTTTAACCTGAATTAATCGTTCAACTGAAAGTCAAAAAAGGCCGGGGGTGGTTAGTTCCATTCCCGTCTCTGGCTTTTCAAAATATAACAGGGGTTTTTTGAATTTACCCTGTTACTTGTTGGCGCTCTTATGATTAGTTTGATTTGGGACTTCACGAATTCATAAGGCGCCAACTTTTTTTAACAGGGACTGAAATATCCTTAAAAAACAACATGAGCAGTATTGAACAATATCCTTTCTCTTTAAAATATTGGTATGAAAAATTAGACTTTGTTAAGTATGGAAACGCTAAAGACTCACTATTAGCTAATTATGAAAATAAAACAGATTGGGTTTTTCTGCCTGAACAGAAAAACCTATCTGATAAAATATAACAGGGGTTTTTGGGAATTTACCCTGTTCCTTGTTGGTGTTCTTATGATCGGTTCATGCTTCAGTCAGGATATCTTTAACCGTGAATCTTTGACCAGGGAATTAGTCAGCATCGATCTGACAGGATCCCGACCGATATCGAAGTTGATCAGCTGCTGACCAGTTAATTTATGCCTGGTATCCGTATCAGAATAGATTAACCACTTCATGCTCCAGTCAGGATATCTTATTCCGGGAATCTTTGGCCAGGGAAATATTATATGATAAAACATTTTAATACATTTGATGTTAATTTGTAATACTTTTGTGACAAAATCGCAACAAGGCAATTAATATTTGCACAAATTTTCCTTAATTAATTTTTAGCCCCTATTTTTATGACACCTGAAACTCGATTTAGCGGTACATTGAATAACGCTGAACATAAAGTTCAAGTTGACTTAGCTATTATACTTTTCGAGGAAGATGGAACTCAGGTAGCCTATTGTCCTGCACTTGATGTGAGCGGATATGGAAATAATGAAGATGAGGCCAAAAGCTCATTTGAGGTCAGTCTTAGTGAATTCTTTCGCTACCTGATTAATAAGAAAACCTTTGAAAAAGAATTTAAAAGGCTTGGATGGACCATTAAAAAGGATCACAATAAAATTATGACACCGCCATTAATGAGTGATCTACTCAGTGGGAATGAAAATTTTAGTCGCATTTTCAATAATTTCCCGTTTAAAAAAATTGACGAGCGTATTGCATTGCCTGCCTGATGGCAAATAGTCTTAAAAATATACCGCTTAAAACTTTCAGAGATTACCTGAAATGGAAAGGATGTAAACATATCCGGACTACAGGAGGCCATGAAGTTTGGTCAAGGCATGATTTATTCAGGCCAATAATAATTCAAACACACATCGATCCTATTCCTGAATTTATAGTTAGACAAATATTGCGGAATTTAAATGCAAATTTAGATGATTACATAGAATTTCTGAAATCTTAATAATACCGGTCTTTAAGCCGGTTTTTTATTCCTTATTGTTTTACTTCATCCGGATCTGCTTCCTTATCTTTGGGCTTCATTGCCTTACTGTATTTATCCAGGGCTTTTACGGTTACACTCATATCTTCTTTTGTATAGTGATTTGAAACTACTTCTTTAGTGTCTCCGATAATTTGAGCGCGAACGTCTAAGGGAACATCCAGGATAAACAAAGCATTTGAACAGGTATGCCGGGCGGAATGGAAGGTAATTCGCTTTTCAATCTCAGCAACTTTCATTATCTCTTTGAGTTTTCGGTTTGTGTCCTGGTTAACATGAACTTTAAATATTCGTTGTTGCTCAAATTCCTGTTCCGGGATCAGCTCTTTAGCCTGGTCGATCAAGGGAATAATTGTAGGCTTTTGGGTTTTATGCTGTACAAAATCCAGGAATGAAGTATTATCATGTTTTTTTAGGTTAACAAAACGTAAATCATAAACATCTCTGTATCTCAAAGCAGTGTAACAGGCAAATAAAAAGTATCTTAATACATTCTGAAGGTTTGCCGGCAAAGTTTGTTCCTGGTACATCTTATCCAGAATAATCAATTCATTAACTGTTAAGTGTCCGTAATTACCCTTTAACCGGTTTATCTGAAGGTTTTTAAATGGCTGTTCCTTTAGTTTGCCTTCTTTGAATGCCTGGTTACATATCCGCTTAATAAACTCCAATCCTTTATTCCAGGTTATAGGAGTGTTTTTAAGTGTACGGATCATGTAATCTTTATACTCCAGTATAAAAGTCTCATTAACTTCACTAAAGGTAAGAACCGGCCGGAATTTTTTAAGTTTTGATATTCCTTTCCTGTAGAAGTCCAAAGTATCCGGTGAAAGCTCACTATCTCTTTTCAGTATCAAATATTCAATATATTCATAGAAACACTTCGATCCATAATTATCGTTGTTGTAAACCCTCGTAAATTCATCCAGGGGCAAATTTTTATCATTCAACAAGTATTCAAAGGCAATATCATTGGCTTTTTTATTAGCCTTCAGTATTAAAGCATTTTTTTGAAAGTGTCTGGGATCTGTTTTTCTAACTATTTCTTTTACCTGGTCAAAATCGGCCTCCAGGCAATCAAAATGTAAAGGAAATAGTTTTGGGATCCTGCCGGAGGTAATACGCAAACATACCGGATATTGACCGTTCTTTTTTAGACGGTCTTTGCGCTGTATTATTTTGAATTGGATAGTCATAAGGCAAAATGTTGGGTTAAAAATTGGTTAACATTTTGCCAAAAACTTGAAAGAACCGGCTTTAAACTGTTATCTCACTATCAGCTAAAGTATTGATAATGTGAAGGATTAGAATAAATGATTTTAATCCTTACACATTATTTGAGGTTTCGAGCGGATTCGAACCGCTGTAGACGGTTTTGCAGACCGCTGCCTAACCACTCGGCCACGAAACCGTGTTTTGGCGGTGCAAAGGTAAGTAATTAACATTTTATCAACAA